>DYJG01000074.1:0-4498 GCA_020723225.1 Desulfobacca acetoxidans
CAAGCTTTCCAATCAGGCTTATGCCGTGGAGCAGGCCTGGGTGATCCCCATCCGGGGCAACCAACTCCTGGTGGACCGCCTCCCTTTTTATACCAAGGACCAGGTCATCGGCCTGATAGAGCTCTTCCCGGGAGATCAGCTTTCGGAGAAGGACCGGTTTTTTTTCGAGAAATATGCCAATCGCGTGGGGTACAATCTCCACGTCAAGATCATCGCTTGGCAGAATATCCAGCGCATCCGTTTCATCAACAGCCTGGTGGCGGACATCGAACACAACGTCATCATCCCCAATATCAGCCTCAGCCTCTACCTGCGGCATTTGCGCAAGAAAATAAATGCGTTGAAGGATTTGGATTGCCTCTGTGAGTTCCGGGTTGAATCTTGCCCCGAACTGCCCGCGGCCCAGGATAAATTCCGTAATCTGGTCCAGGAGATGGAGGCGGACTACCAGACCCTCGAGCAGCATTACAAAGGCGTCAGCCTCTTTTTGGAGTCCCTGTTCAGGCCCTCCCATTTCCTCAAAGGGCATCTGGTGCTCAGGCGCCGCACCTGCCGGGTCCAGAGCGAGATCATCCAGCCCCAACTGCAGCTCTACCTCCCCAAACTCAAGGACCGCAATATCGACATCGACGACAGCATGGGGGTCATGCCCGATGAGGACCTGCCCCTGTCGGTGGATAAAGGCCTGATAGCCCAGGTCTATGCCAACCTCTTCTCCAATGCCGTGAAATACACCCGCCGCAATTACGAAGGCCGCAAATACGTGGCTTACGGCCGGGACGTGCTCAAAGATCATTTCGGCCCCCACAAAGACGGCATCAAGTTCAATATGTTCACCACCGGCCCCCACATTCCTCCCGGGGACCGGGGCCATATCTTTGATGAAGGTTACCGGGGCAGCAATATCGACGGCGAGGTGGGCACCGGCCGGGGGCTTTATTTCGTGCGCAACGTCATCGAGACCCACGGCGGCGAAGTGGGGTACGAGCCCACCCCCGGGGGCAACAATTTCTTTTTTATCCTGCCCCTGGTGGTGAGCGCGGAACCCCTGGCCGCGGAAATGGTCATGCCTTGAAAAGACCGTTTTGCGTTTTACGTTTTACGTTTTCGGTTTTTGGTGATTGACATTGAAATTTCAGGAGACTTGTTCGGATCATATCCGATTCCCTTGTTAATTTACTAAAAATACAAGTTTAAATTATTAATAATCTCTGATCTCTTAACGTAAAACGAAAAACCGCAAACGGAAAACGATTCTGTGAGTAATATCCGCTTTCTGGCCCAGGAACTCTATCGTCTGACCAAAAAGGTGGAGGACCTGGAAAAGGCTCTGAAAAAGGCGTCAGGAGAGGAACTGGCCCCCCTGGAAGCCGAACTCTTCCAGGCCCGCCGGGACCGGGACCACTATCACAGCCTGCTGGAGGCCAAGAAGGAGAAACCCGCTGTTTAAAGGCCAGTTGTCCGGGTCTATTATCCGGGCTAACGCAAATGGAGGGTTATTCCGATTACCAGAAGTGAATCAAAATCACCCTGTTACTTATTGATGACCTGAACAATGTTGTCCAAAGTGGCACATATCCTTGGGCTCACTTGGCTGTGGGTGTTAATCTTCTGTTTGTCCCCCTGTATTGCCGTCTCCGCTTCCAAACCCAAGAACTTCACTTTTAATGGCAGTATCAGCCGGGAAGTGCTGGAGAACTATCTGTCCCGGTCCATCACTTTTTACGATCTGCTGGAAGGCTCGGGCAATTTTGACGACCACCTGAGAATGATCCGCAATATCGGCGCCAAATTTATCGGCTTGACCCTGTTCATCTGGGGGAATGAACTCAAACTGGAAGAGTTCCTGGCCCGGGCGGCCACTTCGGTGCCGCGGGTCCATCAGGTGGACCCAGAAATCATCATTCAGGCCGGAATTTTTGAAATTGTCACCGTGCAAGTTAATCAGATTCCCATGCCGGCCTGGATTTTCGAGGAGTTCGGCTTGGTTCCCCAAAACCGCAACTTCCGCTACCAGGACATGCTTTATACTGACACCCTGGTGGATTATCACCGGCCCGATTATTGGGGACCCGGGGCCTCGGTGCCCGACATGAGCCGCTTGGAGACCCGCATGTGGTTTGTCTATCTGGCCCGGCGCTATATTGACGCGGGCTATGAGGCCATCCATTTCGGCCAGGTGCACCTCATGGATGATAATGATCCGGGATACCTCCATTGGCTGGACATGCTGAGCTATGTACGCAGCTATGCCGCCAACCAGGCGCGGCGCCACTTCGTCCTCTGTGACGCCCATATTTACACCGCGGTAGCCGATGATGGCAGATTAGTGTTCGACTTCCATTCTTATCCCTTGCGTATCGAAGAGGTAACCGCGTCACCGGAGCAGGGCATCCTCCAAGTGGGGTATCTGGACAGTATTTACGGCAACAGCGCCGGGGGTATCACCCCCAGCGGCTGGACCTGCGAACACCTGCCCTTTGTGGTGGCGTTTGATAATTGGGGCGCCAGCGGCCAGGAAGGGCAGAATATCGGCGGCTGCTGGATCTGGGGATATGATGAAATCTGCTGGTTTGCCAACCAGGATGAGGCCTACCGCAACTCCTGGCTGGAATACGCCTGGCGCTGGGTCCGCCAACACGACCCCAACGGTTTTGTGCAAATGCCGGCCAGCAAATGCCTGGCGGCTCCCCCCAACGAATTTGCCTGGTACTATGCCCACACCGCCAGTCCGGCCACGCCCCAAGGATATAATCAGGAAGAAACCATCAAATCCATTTGGCTCTCAGACCAACCCCCGGTCGGGATCACTCCGGCGCTGAACTTGCTCTTAGGTTATTAACAGGACGGTCGCAGCCCTTATTCTTGGCTTTTGGTTAGACATACTTGTCCACCGCCTCGTCCTTCGCGGCAGGGGCGGCAGGGCCCTCTCCCTTCTGCATTTCTTCATTCCAGAAGCGGTTGGCCATGTCGATCAGGGTTTCCAACGGAGCCAGGTCCTGGCACACTACGTTCATGGTCTCCGGGCTCACGTGCCCCTGGCGCACCACTTCAGAGCCGGCCCGGGCCACAGCATTCAGCACCTCTTCCACCCGGGGCTGCAAAGGGGGCGCGGTCAGGAACTCGGAAGAATGGCGGTAGATCTCGGCCACCAGGTCGGTGCCGTAGAGCATGCGCAGATTCATGGACAGCGCCTGGAAGTTGTAATCCTCGGGAAAGGCGCAAACGCTTAAGGCCACGAACTTCGGGGCCTTGGGCTCCCAGGGAGGGCCGAGGCGCTTCCCGTTATGGGCGGAGATGGGGTTCATCAGCGGCAAAGTGCGTTCAATGAAGGATTTCATCCGCGCGTTCATATTGAAATGATATAAGGGCGTGGCCAGCACCGCCAGGTCGGCCTCCATCAGGTGGCCTAACAGTTCTCCGGTCATATCGTCTTCATGCACACACCGGCCTTTTTGCTGAAGCCAGCAACTGAAGCAGCCCAGGCAATGCTTGATCCGGTATTGGCGCAGATAAACGGTCTCGGTGGCCGCGCCCGCCTCCCTGGCCCCTTCCAGAAATTTTTGCAGGAGGAGTTCGGTCTTGCTGGTCTTATTTTCCCGGGGACTGCTGTTGAAGGCCACGATGTTCATAATAACCCCTGGTTGGTTTCAGGATAATTTTGATTAGCCGGTCAGGATATTGTTAATTGGGGGAAAAGGGGAAAAGGGGAAGAGGGGAAGAGGGGAAAGGCAACCTATCGGCAAGCTTTTTCCCTTTTGCCCTTTTCCCCTCTTCCCCCTCCCCGAGTTTTTTGGCCTGTCCACACGAATCATTCCCTCCGGTTGATTAGAGCGGCCAGATATCCCGCGCCGAACCCGTTATCGATGTTCACCACGGCCACGCCGGTGGCGCAGGAATTGAGCATGGTCAGGAGCGCGGCCAGGCCCCCGAAGGACGCGCCGTAGCCGATGCTGGTGGGCACCGCGATCACCGGCTTGTCTACCAGGCCGCCCACCACGCTGGGCAGGGCCCCGTCCATGCCCGCCACCACGATAAAGCAGGTGGCCCGGCTCAAGAGGTCCTGGTGGGCCAGCAGCCGGTGCAAACCGGCCACCCCCACGTCATAAAGCGGCTCTACCCGGTGGCCCATGATTTGTGCGGTTAAGAGCGCCTCCTCCGCCACCGGGATGTCGGAGGTGCCCGCGGAGATAACCACGATCACCCCCCGGCCCCGGTCGGGAATCTCCCCCCGGGTGATGGTCAGCACCTGGGAATCGGGATGGTAGCGGCCTTCCGGGAATTCCGGGAGGAGCGCCTGGGCCTTTTCCGGAGCCAGCCGGGTCACCAGGATGCTGGCGGTAGCGGTTTGCAGCGCCGCCAGGATGCCCCGGATTTGCGAGACGCTTTTGCCTGAGGCAAAGACCACTTCCGGGAACCCCTGGCGCAACTGGCGGTGGTGGTCCACCCGGGCAAAGCCCAGGTTCTCGAAAGGCAGCACCCGCAGGCGTTCCAGGGC
>DYJG01000074.1:4508-8836 GCA_020723225.1 Desulfobacca acetoxidans
TTTCATCCGGCCGCACCAGGCCCAAATCGCGGCGCGCCGCGCGTTCCAGGGCCTCGGCCACCGATAACCGCCCGCGGCGCACCTCCTCCAGTAGTTCCTCCAGAATCTTGATATCCATAATTGAATCCTTAATTGCTAAAAATAGTGTGTCCGAAAGGTTCAAAGTTCAAGGTTCAAAGTTCAAAGTTAAGGTAGTGGCCCAAACCCTCACTCATCCAGGCATCTACATTGGCCGGTTAATTTTTTAGGATTTATAGGTGGGCCGAAGGCCTTAAAAACCTTGAACTTTGAACCTTGAACCTTGAACTTTTAAAGGGCAAAGCAGAAAACAGAAAACAGAAAACTCTATCATTCTGCTACCAGCTTCCCTTCCCGGGTAACTCGATAAGCACGGCCCCCCCAAGAAACCCTGTCCCCCAGGAAGCTCAACAGCCAGACGCACCAGGACAGGAAATCCTTCAGGGGCAGCAGGAAAAAATAGGGCCAGGGCAGGCTGCCCTGGAGGGCCCGGCCCTCGGAAAATAAGGCCAGCACTGCCCGCACTGCCAGCGCGGCCCCCAGCGGGCCCAGGGTCCAGGGAGCCATCCCCGAGGCCAGGAAAAGAAGCATGGCGTAAACCAGGGCATGGGTGATGCCGTAGGCCAGGTAGCCCCCGGGGCGGCAGACCCGGTAGGTCCTGGCCCAGCGCAGTTGATGCCCCAGGTATTCCCTGAATCCCATTTTGGAGTTCCAGGTTTCCACCACATAGGGGAGCAGCCGGACATTGTAGCCCGCCTGGGCGATCCGCCACCCCAACTGGTAGTCGTCCGCCAGATAATCGGCCAGGGTCGCAAAGCCCCCTATGGCGGCCAGGGCCTGGCGGGTAATCCCCATGGTGGCCCCCAACGCGAAGCGGATGCCTTCCACATAAAAAGCCGTGGCCACCGAGGGGATGAAATCCCCGGCGATGGTCAAGGCTTCGAACCCGGCGCCCAGGGTCCCCACCGGACCGGCCCGGTAGGGGCAGGAGACCACCCCCACCCCCGGTTCCCGGAGCGCCCCGGCCACCCGGGAGAGGAAATCCGGTCCCGCTTTCACGTCTTGATCGGCGATTATTAGGAGGTCGCAGCGGGCGTGGGCCTCCAACTGCCGTAAAGTGCTCACCTTGGGGTTCAAGCCCAGGTTTTCCGGGCAGATGACAATTTCCACCTTTTGCCGGGGAAAGGCCTGCTGCAATTCCCGGAGCACGGGCAGTAGGGGATCGTTGGCATCCTTGACCCCGAAGATCACCTGCAGGGGATGGTAGTCCTGGGTGAGAAAGCTCTCCAGGCATTCCCGGGTGGTGTCCTCCAGGCCTTTCACCGGCTTCAGCACGCTGATGCCGGGAAGGGGAGGGGAGGGCTTAGGCGGCAGGGAGCGGCTGAAAAAGCGCCACAGGCACCCCAGGGCCAGCACCTGGTAGGTTAACGCGGCCAAAACCAGAAAAAAAAATAAATAAAGCACCAAATCCACCAAAAAGATTTTACCTTATCATACCATCTCCCGATAAAAACGATAGGGAATACAGGAACTAAGGCCCGGAAAAGTGGTCAGTGGCCAGTAGTCAGTGGTTAGTAAAAAATCTAGGCATGCCCGGGAGTTACCCCCTCTCCCCCCGCCCAAGGTAACTCCTTCTGCCCTGCCACTGACTGGCGGGGGGAGAGTGCTGGGGTGATGGGCAAAGTTTTCATGCTTTACGGGTGGGCCAACGGCCCATGAGGAACAGTTTAGAAATAAGACCTCACGCAAAGGCGCAAAGTAAGACGCAAAAATACGGCAAACTAAAAATCAAAAACCAAAAACGGTACTCAAATGCAGGCGGTTCTCTTTGATCTCTACGGCACTTTGGTGGATATCTGGACGGATGAGTGGGACTTCTCCACATATCACATCCTGAGTCAGTTTTTGAGCTATTACGAGATCTATTACCGGCCGGAGCAGTTGGCCGCCAAGTACCAGGAAAAGACCGCGGAAAAGATGATGGCTTATCCCGGTCCCTTCGGGGAAGTCGATGTCTTCCAGGTCTTTGAGGAGATCCTGGTGGAAGGCTGGCGCAAGCAGCCGGAAAGGTCTCTGGTGGTCTGGCTGGCGCGCCTCTTCAGATCCCTCACCCGGCGACGGTTCGGGCTGTTTGCGGACTCCCGGCCGGTCCTGGAGGCCTTGAACGGCGACTTTCTTCTGGGAGTCGTGTCCGATGCCCAATGGGTCTTCAGCGAGCCGGAAATCCGTATGTTGGATTTAAATAAATATTTCGACACCGTTGTCCTTTCCTCCCGCTATTTTATCCGCAAACCCGACCCCCAGATCTATGCCCATGCCCTCAGGGCCCTGCGAGTCGAACCGGCCGAGGCCCTTTACGTGGGCAATGACCCGGAGGCGGACGTGACCGGTCCCCAGGCCATCGGCATGCCGGTGATCCTCATCGACCGGGGGGATTGCCTGCATCACGCGCCGGTGCCCCGCATCCGGGACCTCCGGGAAATTCCGGAATATATTCGCACCCATTTTTAAAACCAGTTCCGGCTTCAGAGTTCCGAGTTCCAAGCCGAGACTTTATAAAAAAATCGGAACCCGGAACTCGGGACTTATTCCCCCGGCCCCTTTTTTTCCCAAGGAAGATGATTAAGGTAAGATGGAATCGAAAATCACCCAAAGGAGACCCTATGGCGGCAACCATACAATGGCGCGGTAATTGGGAGGAGGCCCTGGAAGAGGCAAAGAAGGCCAACCGCCCCCTGTTATTGGAACTTTATCTGGAAGGCTGCTCCCATTGCGCCCGGCTGGACCGGGAAACCCACCAGGACCCGGTGGTGGCCGAGGCCTTAAATTCCCGTTTCATCCCGGTGCGCATCGAAGGCCGCAGCCGCATGGACCTGGTGCAAAAACTGGAAGTAAGAGGCGCGCCCACCACCCTCGTTTTCTCCCCGGATGGCAAGGAACTGCGGCGGTTTGCCGGGTTTTTCCCGCCCGCGGAATACCTCCTGGAACTGGAAAAAGCGGCTTGAAGCGAAACGGCCCGGCAAAACTGCTTGAAATCTATTGTTAATCGGTAAATGCCCGGGCCGGGCTTTTTCTGCATTGCCAAACCCGCGCAGATTGAGCATAATATTAAATCAATGGCCGCGGCCCTTGAAGGCGCCCCGGCTTTTGCCGATTTGCCAGCAAACGGGGTTTAATCAATAAAATGCTGTTTGCTTGCGAATGGTATCAGATCACGTCACAGGGTAATGCATGAGATTGAGCCTTAAGCAGCAGCTTTTAACCGTGGCCCTGGCCTTCCTGCTCCTGGCGCCGGCTCCGGCGGCCGGGGCGGAAGAGGGCATGAACCTCACGGCCCGCTCCTTTGTGATCATGGACGCCGATACCGGCGCCATCCTGTTGGCTTACAATCCCCAACTCTTCCTCCCTCCCGCCAGCACCCTCAAGGTGATGACCGCCATGTATGTGTGTGAGCACCTGAAAATGGACGATAAGGTGACGGTCAGCGCCACTGCGGCCGCGGCCCCCCCCTCCAAGATCGGTATCAAGCCCGGCGAGGTTTATACCGTGGAAGAGTTGCTCTATGCCCTGTTGCTCAATTCCGCCAATGACGCGGCCCGGGCCCTGGCTGAACGGGTGAGCGGCAGCGAAGAGGCCTTTGCCAAGGACCTGACCCGCTGGGTGCGGACCTTGGGAGCTTATCGCACCACCCTGGCCACCGCCAACGGCCTGCCCGCGGATAACCAATACTCCACGGCCCAGGACTTGGCCCTCGTGTTCCGCAAAGCCATGCAATACCCCGAACTGGCCAAGATCATGGGCACCAAATATCACCACATTCAGGGAGAACGGGAACTGCGCAATCACAATCGCTTCCTTTTCACCACCCCCCTGGCGGTGGCGGGGAAGACCGGTTTTACCAGGGCCTCCCGGCATACTTATGTGGGCATGTTCCGTAAAGACAACCACGCCGTCATCATCTCCCTGATGGGCAGCCAACAGAAATGGGCCGATCTCCGGCCCCTGATCGCCAAGGGCTTTGAGCTGGAAGGCTCGCCCATCGACAAGCTGCCGCCCCAGGAGGAAAAACTCAGGTTTGCCAAAAAGCACATGGGCAAACAGCTTGCGGCCGTCGGCAATGGCTCCCCCAAAGTCAGGAAGGCCTCTGTTGCTTCCCTGCCCGCAAAAAAGAAAGGGAAGGCCTCTAAAAAGAAAGCCAAGAACCAGGAGCAGTGATTCCTGCAGGGCGTTGCCGATGAAAGGTTTATTTAATAAAATAAAGAACTTGCCCACCCGCCGGCGTTTCGTGGTCTCCACCATTCGCAAGGGTG
>DYJG01000075.1 GCA_020723225.1 Desulfobacca acetoxidans
GCCACGGACACGCCGAATAATTTGCTTTCCCGCCCCCGGGCCAGGTCCAGGGCTGCGGCAAACGCGGCCTGGCTGTAAGGCGAGCCGTCGCTGGCCACCAGGATGCGGTCAAAGGCGATGGTCGCGCCCTTGGGGACCACCAGGACGTTAAAGGCGCTATGGCCGATGACCCGGGCGGTGACGCTGCCCACCAACAGCCGTTCCAAGCCGGTGCGGCCGTAACGGCCCATGATGATCACGTCCGGCTTGATCTCCTCCGCCTCATCGAGGATGGTCCCGGCCACGGAGACTCCCCGGCTCATCCGGGTCTCCAGGTCCACCCCGTTGGCCGCGGCATCGGCCTTGACCGTCGCCAACTGCCGGGAAACTTCTTCCCCCACCAGGACCATCAGGTCCATGGCCGAGGCCTCGAATTCCGGGATAATAGCCACCACCTGGAGGAGATGAATGCGGCTGCCGCATTCCTTGGCCAGAGCCAGGGCCTGGGCCAGCGCCGCTTTGCTCTCCTCCGAACCGTCTGAGCAGACCAATATGGTTTTCAGGTTTTCCGGGCAGTTTGAGGATGGCATGGGTTCTCCGTTTTTCGTTTTTCGTTTTCCGTAAAGAGACTCTGGGTTAATCGACTGTTTATAATTTAATTTAGAGCTTTTGAAAAAGATAGTGATCTCTCATGGAAATTCAATCGGAGAAGAGTCTGATCACTGATCACTGATCACTGACCACTGGCCACTGACCACTGACCTCTGGCTACTGGCTACTGGCTACTAACCCCTGACCCCTAATCCCTAATCTCTGCCCCTGCTTCCCGCTCCTCCTTCCCGTCCTCTCCCGGCCGCTCGTAGTGGCCCGCCAGGAACCTTTCGGCCAGGAGGTAGATTTTGGAGTCGTCGGACATGAGCATATCCATCTGGCGCACGTAGGCCATGAGGCGGCCCAGGAGGTCCAGCCGCTCTTCGTTTTCGGCGCAGGGACGTTTCCGGAAGCGGGCCCGGACCACGTCCTTGAAGACCTCCAACTCGAAGCCCAGCCTCTCTAACACTATGGCAATGAGTTTGGCCCGGCGGACGCGCCGGGGTTCGTCAGCAGCCCCGCCCTTGAACGCGAAGTTGATGAAATTATCGTCCGCGGCCGGGCCGCAAAAGCTGTCCACGGTGGCGAAATGAAAACCCAGCCGGCAACTGTAGTTCACGTAATTGCTGGCCACAATGGCATAGGTCTTATCCCAGAACCTTTCCGGCGGGCGGATGGCGGTCTGAGCCAGGACGTGGAAAAACCCGCCCACGGATACGGGCACCGGCCCCGCCCAACTGATGCCGGGGTGGCTGATCCCCTTCCAAAGGGCTCGCATGGGCACGGAGATAATACTTTCCTGGGGCACCGGGGTTACGTGGGTGGCCAGGCCGCCGCCTAAGTCCATGAGGTGCAGGTTCAACGGCAGGGTGGTGTCCAGCTTCAGCAGCCGGAGCGCGGGGTATCTCCCTTCCTCCACGCCGTCCATGAGGCCGAACATGCTCTGGATGGCCTTCTCGTGGGCGAAGCGGGTGATGTCGTGATAGGTGCGGCAACTTTCCGGGCGAAAGTTGGGGCTGCGCCGGTCCACCAGGGTGAGGGGCACCACCAGGTTCACCACCGCCCGGAGTTTTTCATACAGGGGCGATTGGAACAGGGGGGTGGTTTTACGGGTTTGATAACGCAGCAGTTCTTCCACCCGCCCCCGGTAGACCTTGCCGTGGAAGGCGTCCACGGTCACTTCCTCGCCTTCCGGCAGGACCTCTCCGGCGCGCACGGTGTCCACCAGGGCGGGGATGCCGTACTCCCGGGCCACCAGAGCCAGGTGCCCGGTGGTGGAGCCCACATCGGTGACCAGGGCCGCGACCTTCGGAAGCGCCGGGGCCAACTGGGGAGTGGTGCGGGGGGCCACCAGGACCGAGCCGGGAGGCACTTCAGAAAGGCTGCGGTCCCCGTAAAGCTTAAAGACCGGCCCCGCGGCCGCGCCCAGGGAGCCTATCCGGCCTTCCGCCAGCAGCACTTCCGCGCCGCTCTCCGCGGCCGCTATTTCCGCACAGACCCGGGCCTGGGCTTCCGGAAACCGCAGGTGCCGGGATTGCACCACGTAGAGCTTGCCGCTGACGCCTTTGACCCATTCCACGTCCAGGGGGCAGGCAGAGTGATCCTCCAGGACCCGGGCAAATTGGGCCAACTGCTCCAGGTCCCGGGCTTCCAATGCCGGAGCCTCCAACAGATCCAGAGCCACCGCCTCCCGCACCACCCGGCCGTCCTCCAGGGCCAGGCGGTATTCCTTGCGGCCCAACACCGCCTGGAGCTGCCGCCCGCTTTCCTTGGAAACCACGTATTCATCGGCGCTGACCTGGCCGCCCATCAAGTCCGCGGCCAGCCCCCAGGTGGCGCTAATAATCATCCGATCCAAATCGCAGCTTCCCGGGTCGGTGGTGAACATCACCCCCGCAGCCCGGGCGTTGATCAGGCGTTGAATCAACACTCCCATGGCGGCTTCCTCGAGGATCAGCCCCTGGTTCTTGAAATAGACCAGGGCCCGGGCCCCGAATTGGGAGGCCACCACCTTCCGCCAGTATTCCGGGACCTCTTCCGGGGCCACCCCCAGAAAACTTTCGTACTGGCCGGCAAAAGTGGCGGCGATATCCTCCCGGGCGCCGCTGGAGCGCACCGCCAGCCGGCGGCCGGGATGATCCATCAAGCGCCGGGACTCCTCCACCAGGGCAACCGCCAATTCTTCCGGCAGGGGCTGGGCCAGGACCAGGGCCTGCAACTCCCCGGCCGCCTCTTCCACTACGGCCTCATCCTCCAGGTTGACTCCGGCCAGCTTCTCCCGGAGCCGGACCAGCAAGGTGTCCTCTTTACCGGGTAATTTCTGCTCCATGAACAAGCGATATGCCGCCAGGGTGGCCGCCACCCCCTCCGGCACCGGCAAGCCGATGTCAGTGCGCACCTGGGCCAGGTTAGCGGCCTTTCCCCCCAACGCGGCCCGAATTTCGGGAGGGGCTTCATCGAGCCGCACCAACAGCGGGCTGGGGGGAATCTGGGGCCTCTCCTCCAGTTGCTGCTGAATGGCTTCTCTCAGCCTGATCCGGGATTTTTCCAGTTCATGCCAGCGCCCCCCGGACATGCGCTGCAACGCAGCCACCAGGTCGGCCACATGCCGGTCCAGGAGACCGATGCGGCTGCGGAGGTACTGAATATCGACGCCCTCGACGTCTGAGAGCTTCTCCTCCAACTGCCCCATGACGGCCAGGGATTCGTTATTGGCGGCCAGCACCTGCTGAAATCCACGAAAGATCTCTTTCAGGCCGGGATCCGGCGGCAGCGCCTTCTTCCGGCGGCGGAAGATACTGAATAATCCCATAACAGCTTTTAGTTTCCGTTAAAAGGAGTTAGATATCAATAGGATGAATCATAAGCCAGTTTGTTTTTGTTGCAATTGGCAACACTGCAAAGAACCTATGTTGAAAATTTACCTTGACTTGCCCTGGAATAGATAATAATTTTATAAGGAAATTGTGAATATTTTCACTAGTTTTATTTAATTATCGCGTTGCAAATAGCAACGTTTTCCGGAGTAAACCCTAACCGGAGTTAACAGCGCCAATCTTTTCGGGCAATGCTTTAGATTAAACGTTATTTTTAGAGAATGAAACCGGAAATTAATCTCCGGGCCCGGGTCGGCGCTAAGAGAATGGCTTATAGTGCCATTCTGAACCAAGGGTGGACGTTCAGGCGGCAGGGAACGTTTAGGGACCGCGCCTGAACAATTTATAAATCTATCCGTGGATAGGGAGGTTAAAGAAATGAAGAGAGTTTGGGTAGTCATTTTCAACGTTTTGCTGCTGGGCCTGCCCCTGCTGGCCTGGGCCGCCGATCCCGGCGAAAAAACGGCGGACTTCGCTTCCAAGCAAGTGAAGGTGGAGGGTCTTAACGCCGTCAATTACTTTTTCGCCTCGACGTACAACTCCAGCAAGATGCTCTTCGCCATCGAGGTCACGGTGATCATGGGCGTGGTTGGAGGTATCATCGCCTTTGTCACCGACAGAATTTTGAAGGTGATCGGCATGGACGTCAGCAAGATCGAGCATCACGAGTAGCCGAGATAGGGGAGGATACATATAATGGAATTTTTAAACGTATATCTGCCTATCGCGGAACAGAATTTTAACGGCCTCATCCTGGTGGCCATCGGCTTTGCCGTGGGCGTGCTGGGGGGCTTCTTCGGAGTGGGCGGCGCCTGGGTGGTGACCCCGGCCCTGAATATCTTCGGTTTTCCCATGGCTTACGCCATCGGCACGGACCTGGCCCACATTTTCGGCAAATCCATTGTCGCCACCGCCAAGCACCGGAAGATGGGCAACGTGGACATGAAGCTGGGCATCTGGTCCATCATCGGCTCGGTCATCGGCGTGGAGGCCGGGGCCCAGGTGATCATGTGGTTGAGCACCATGAAAATCGCCGGGGGCGATACCCTGGCCGGACCGGTGGTGCGTTACTCCTATATGATTCTCCTCTTCGGCCTGGGCATTTACATGCTCTACGATTATGCCACCAAGGACAAACGGGCCGCGGCCAAAGCGGCCACGGCCACCGTGGGCATGGCGGCCCCCAAAAAGGCCTGGAATCTGCCCCCGATGATGCACTTCCCCGCCTCCGGGATTACCATTTCCTTCTGGACGGTGATGGGCGTCTTTTTCTTCACCGGCTTCCTGTCCGGCTTCCTGGGCGTGGGCGGCGGCTTCATCCGGATGCCCGCCCTGATCTACCTCATCGGCTGCCCCACGGCCATCGCGGTGGGCACTGACCTCTTTTCCGTGCTCTTCGCCGGGGCTTACGGCTGCTGGACCTACGGCGTCAAAGGCGTGGTGGATATCGTGGCCGCCATCTACATGCTGGTGGGCGCCTCCATCGGCGCCCAGATCGGCGTCACCGCGGTGAAGTACATCCGGGGCTACGGCATCCGGTTGCTCTTCGCCATCATGATCATCCTGGCGGGGGCTTCCGTGGCTCTCAAACAGTTCGGGCTGACCACCATGGCCGCCTGGGTGGTGATGGGCGCGGCCATGAGCATGTGCGCCATCATCATGGCCAAGCTCTGGGCCGGCTTTAAGAAGGAACAGGCCGAAAAGATGGCCCACTAATCAGGAGGAGGTTATACCATGAAAATTCTCGTTCCCGTTGATGGGTCGGCCTACTCCCTGAAGGCCGTGGAAAACGCCGTTAATCTGGCAAAATCCAACCCCCCGTCCACCATCGTTCTGGTGGCGGCGGCCATGGAAATTGCCGAGTTGGCCGAGGGGAGATACATCTATGAAAAGATGAAGGCCCAGGCCGAGGCCGCGTTGGCCAAAGCCAAAGAAGCGGTCCAGGCTAAGGGTATCATCCCCTCATTGATCCTGGCCACCGGGCCTTCCCCCGCGGATGAAATCGTTAACGTCGCCGTCAAGGAAAAAGCCGACCTCATCGTCGTCGGCAGCAGGGGACTCGGTGCCAAAACCGGCTCCTTCATGGGGAGCACGGCGTCCAAGGTGGTGACTTACTCTCCTTGCTCCGTGCTGGTGGTGAAACAACAGGAAGATTAATCCTTAATTGGGCATTAAGGCTACAAAAACCAGGCGGCCCCTCAAGGGCCGCCTTTCTTTTGGGCAATATTTAATACCGCATAAGAGTCTGCCCGGGGCCGGCCCTGTCTTGTGTCAACCTTCTTGACCCGTGGGGTTAAATACGCTAATATTTAAAAATAATCGTAACTTGGCCATGTTTCGCCCTCTATCTTAAACGACGGGGCTTTTACTCCCAGGCCATTGGCCCACCCGTAATTTATTAATAGTTGCTGGTAGATACCTGGTGGATATCCTCCTAACTCGGAACTTGAAACCCGGAACTCGGAACCCGGAACTCGGAACTCGGAACTAAATAAAGATGCGCCGCTTCCCTTTTCTGGTCACCCGACACGCCTTGGCCCTGATCCTGGTGATCAATCTACTCCTGCTGGGAATCAGCATCTATCTGGGGGTCATCTCCGCCAACCAGATGAGGCAGATCGTCAAGGAGGATTTCAACCAGCAGCAATTGGTGCTGGCCCAGCATACCGCCGGGTTACTGGAACAGGACATCCATTTCTTGAAGAGGGAATTGAGCACCCTCAACTTTTCCCCTTCCATCCAATACCTGGAGCCCCTCACCTGGGCCAACCGCATGCGGGCTACTCTCTCCAGCGTCCGGGAGGATGGGGTGGTGGAAATCCGGCGCCTCGACGCGGACGGCGCCAGGGCCTACCTGGTGGACGCCCGGGGCGTGGACCAGGTAATTTCCGGTTCCTTTCGAAACGCTTCGTATCTGGAGTGGGCCCGCCAGCCTGAAAATAAAGGCCATATCTATGTAAGCCCCATATCCACCCACATCCCCAACTACATGGGCCGGCTCATCCTCGTTATGGCCGTGCCCACCTATGAGGAATCGGTGGATGAGAGCCATCCCCACCCTTCCGGAGCCATGTCCGGGGCCCTGGTCTTTTACATCGACGTTCATCATCTGGCCAGCAAATTCACCCGCCAGATCCGCAGCGGCAAGACCGGATACGCCTGGATTATGGATAACCAGGGGACCTTTCTGAGCCACCCGGAGCGGGAGTTCATCGGCAAGAACGCCTTTACGGTCCGCAAAGAACGGATGCCGGCCATCTCCTTCGACGAAATCAACGAGATTCAGCGGGAGAAGATGCTCACCGGCCAGGAAGGCTGGGGCACATATATTTCCGGCTGGCACGGCGGCATTGCCGGGGAGATCCACAAACTTATCGCTTACTCCCCGGTGCGTCTCACCGAACCGGTCGTGGGCAAGGACCCGAAAACCGCGCCCTCCTGGTCGGTGGCGGTGGTGGCCCCGGCCAGCGAGGTGGAGGGAGTGGTGCATTCCCTCTATCTTCGGCAATTCATCCTGCAAGTGATTATCGGCTTCTTTGTCCTTTCGGGCACCATCGTCATGCTCAACTTCCGTTACGAGCGGCAATTTTCCGCATCCTTGGAAAAGGAGGTCAATCGCAAAACCGAGGAGTTGCAGAAATCCGAGGCCCGGTACCAGGCCCTGGTGGAAAACGCCGCAGACCTCATCTACACCGTGGACGAGAAGGGCCACATTCTGTCCATCAACCGCTTTGCCGCCAATCTCTTTACCACTGCTTTTCCCGGTAAAACCGAAGGCGAGGTCGACCCCCGGGAATTTTTCGGCCGCCATCTTTACGATATCTTCGACAGGAAATCCGCGGACTTCCACCTGGAATGGCTGAAGGAGGTAAAGGAGACCGGCCGCACCCGCAACAAACGCCACGAAGTGGCCATCGGCGACCATGAATTCTGGTTCTCCACCAGCATCGTGGGGTTGCGGAATGATCAGGACCAAATTTTCGCCTATGAGATTATTTCCCGGAACATCACCGGCCGCAAGGCGATGGAGGACCGTTTGGTCAGCATGGAAAAACTGGCATCCCTGGGGACCCTGGCCGCGGGCGTGGCCCACGAAATCAATAATCCGGTGGCAGTAATCCTGGGATTCACCGAACACCTCCTGGACCAGACCGACGAACTCCCGGAAGTCCATGAGACTTTAAGAATCATCGAAGAAGAGGGGCTGAAGTGCAAAAAAATCGTGGAAAATCTCCTCACTTTTGCCCGCAGCCCTGAAAAAACCGAAACCAGCGCGGATATCAGCGGCATCTTGGAACAGATGCTGGCGGTGGTGCAAAATACCCTGCTGATCAAGAAAATTCGCATGGAAAGCAATCTGGCCCCGAATCTCCCCCGGGTTAAAGGTGATCCCCGGGAATTGCAGCAGGTCTTTATCAATCTCATCAACAATGCCATGGACGCCATGAAAGGCGGGGGCCTGCTGAAAGTGGACACCCGTCTGACCCCGGACGGCAAACGCGCGGCCATCGATTTCACCGACACCGGCAACGGCATTCCCAAAGAGAGCCAGGCCAAGATTTTCGATCCCTTCTTTACCACCAAAAAGGTGGGGGAAGGCACCGGCCTGGGCCTGTCGGTAAGTTACGGCATTATCAAAAAATTCGGGGGTAATATCATTTTTACCAGTTACCCTGCCGATGAATACCCGGAAAAACACGGCACCACTTTCACGGTCTATCTCCCGGTAACCTCGGAATCGGAGGCGGAGGCCTCCCCCAGGGAAGGAGAGCGATCCGTACCCTTGGAACCCTTTGTTTATTAAGTCACCAGGCCTGGAGGAAAAAATGGCGGAGCAGTTACTCGTGGTGGATGATGAACCCAATATGCTGAGATTGCTGAAAACCATCCTCATGGACAAGACCGGCTATGAGGTGGCCACTACTAACAATCCCCTGGAAGTCAGCAAGATGCTTCAGGAAAAGACCTACGACCTGGTGGTCACCGACCTGAAGATGCCCCTGGTGGACGGCATGGATCTAATCGAGATCATCAAAAAGATCGATCCCCTCATTCCCATTATCATCATCACCGCGTACGGGACCATGGAGACCGCGGAAGAGGCCGTGCAAAAAGGCGCCTATGATTTCATCACCAAGCCCTTCCGCAAGGAAACCATTCTCATTACCATCAAACGCGCCCTGGAATGGAAAAAGATGCAGAAGGAACTGGCCGCGTTGAAGAAACAGTGAGCTGTAAGCTGTGAGCAGAAGATGTCAACCATGTTTGCTTACAATTGGCCGGTTTTAAGGGCTTGGCAATGGATTTTTTTTCCGGAACGGCCTCGGCTCCCCGAAATTCGACTGCTCACTGCTTACTGCTCACCGCTCACTGCTCACTGCTCACT
>DYJG01000747.1 GCA_020723225.1 Desulfobacca acetoxidans
CACAAAGACGTCCAGGGCCGGTAAAATCCGGAAAATATCCCGGCGGGCGCCCAGAAACCGCACCACCTGCTCCAGACCCAATTCCCGGGTCAGGCTTTTAAGCTGCGAAGCCCGGCTGCCGTCCCCCACCAGCAGGAGCCTTAAATCGGGGATGCCCCGGTGCACCAGGCCTACCGCGGCTAGGAGGTCCTCATGCCCTTTCTGCTCCTCCAGCCGGGCCACGTTGCCCAGGCAGAAGCCGGTGACTCCCAGCCCCGTTCTCGCTTCTTCCCGGCCTTCCCCGCAACTCCGCCCCTCCAGGCGCACTCCCGGGGTCAGCATCCTTAAGCGATCCTCCGGCGCCCGGTCATAGCGCCGCACGTCCTCCCGGACCTGGGGGCCGAATACCAGGACATAATCGCTCAGCCGGGCCAGAAGGTAATTGGCCAGGCAGCGGTGCCATTTCACCCGGGCATAGATATTATGCACCGTGGCCACCACCCCGGGCAATCCCAGCCCCAACGCGGCCGCGCGGCCATAGAGATTGGCATGGTATAGATGGGTGTGCAAGATATCCGGCCGGATTTCCTGGAGCAGCCTCCGGACCCGCCACACGATGACGAAAGCGGAAGTGCGTTTAAGATCCAGCCCCAGGCTGACCACCCGTTTTCCCCGGCGGCTCAGCTCTTCCCCCATGGCCCCGGGCTCGCCGATGCAGGCGGTTATCACCTCGAACCTTGCCGGGTCCAGGCCGGAGGCGATATCCGCCACCATGATTTCCGCGCCCCCCACGGGCATGGTTACTAAAAGTTGGAGGACCTTGATGGGGGGCATAAATATCCATTAAAGGGTGGGTAAAGAAAAAAAATACTTCACCACAGAGACACAAAGAGCACAGAGATGCACAGAGATAATAATTTTACTTTGGCGCTTGCGCCAAAGTAAAAATCTTTTCCTCTGTGAAACTCTGTGTCCTCTGTGACTCTGTGGTGAATCTTTTTTTCTTTCCCTATCCCAGTCTTTTCTTCACCAGCTCATCATACGCGGTATTGACAACTTGGGCCATGCGCTCCAAGGAATACTTTTCCTTAATGTGCTCCCGGGCCTTCTCCCCCAGTCTCCTGGCCAGGTCCCGGTCCTCCAGGAGGCGGGCCAGGCTTGCGGCCAGGGCCTCCGCATCCTTGGGGGGGATCAGCAACCCGGTTTCTTCATTAATGACGATTTCCGGAAGTCCTCCCAC
>DYJG01000748.1 GCA_020723225.1 Desulfobacca acetoxidans
CGTGCATATTTATCCTGGCCGATGATGGCGTCCAGGATGGCGTCGGACACCTGGTCCGCCACCTTGTCCGGATGCCCCTCGGTTACGGATTCTGAGGTGAATAGAAAATCGTGGGCCATGCCATGACTCCTTTGTAAAAAAATCAGGATGGAGGAATCGTCCTCCCCTTAACCTTTTAATTTTAACTTTATGCGAAATGAAAAAACAAGGTTTTTCTAAGCGGCAGGCGTTATTTGGTAGTGCCAAAATCCAGGGAAAATCTAGAAAAAATGAGATATTTCCTCATTTTTCCCGAGTGCCATTCAACCTTGCGGGAAGTTATGGAAGAATTAGGAAGCATCCCTATTTTTTAACGCGCCACATTTTCCCCTTGGCGCGGTTTTGCGCGTCCACCAGGACTATTTTAGGCTCATGCTGTTCCAGGGCCGCGTCGTCGTAAGTGGCAAACGTGGCGATAATAATCAGGTCTCCGGGGGTTCCTTTCCGGGCCGCGGCGCCGTTCAGGCACATGACCCCGCTGCCGGCCTCGCCTTCCAGGGCGTAGGTCTGGAACCTCTCGCCGTTGGAGATGTTAAAGACGTGCACCATTTCATAGGGCAGGATATCCGCACCCCGCATCAGGTCGGCGTCGATGGTGAGGGAGCCTTCATAACCCAGGTTGGCCTCCGTGACGGTGGCCCGGTGAATTTTCGATTTCAACATTACACGCAGCATAACAGGGACTCCGAAAGCAGGGTATTGTCAATCAGCCGGGTTTTGCCCACCCGCACGGCCAGGGCCAGGCGGGCTTCGTTATCGATGGTGTCGATCTCCTTAAGAGTATCGGGGTGCACCAGGGCCACATAATCAATATCGGTATGGGGCGTGGCGGTGATAATCCCCTTGACCGCCTCCATGACGCTGGCCCGGGACTTGGCCCCGGAGAGCACCAGCTCCCGGGCGGCCCGGATGGCCCGGAAGAGGCAGAGCGCCGAGGCCCGCTCCTCCGGGGAAAGATAAGTGTTCCGGGAACTCATGGCCAAACCGTCCGCCTCCCGGACTATGGGGCGGCCCACGATCTCCACAGGCACGTCCAGGTCAGCTACCAGGCGGCGGATTACCTGCAATTGCTGGTAATCCTTCTCTCCAAAGATGGCGGTATCCGGCTGCACCTGGTTGAGCAACTTCAAGACCACGGTGGCCACCCCCCGGAAATGCCCGGGCCGGGACGCGCCGCACA
>DYJG01000749.1 GCA_020723225.1 Desulfobacca acetoxidans
AGACCATCTGGAAACTCTTTGACGGCGACGTCCGGGCCCTGGTGCCGCTGTTCGAAACGGAAATCCAGGGAATCGCGCCCTTGCAGCGCCTGGCGGAGACGCTGTTTGCCTGACATGCACAATAATCCCATCGACGAACGTCTGGCAGAGCTGCAACAAGCCAAAGTCATTGAAATCGTCTACTACGGCGCCGGGGCCGGAGAAAAAGCCCTTGACCTGGCCCGCAGCGCCATTCTGTTCGCGGAACAGGTCATCTCCATGATCGAATCCGCCACCCCGTTGCCCACCCCCATTGCCTGTCAAGAGGGCTGTGATTTCTGCTGCCGCAACCAGGTGGAACTCACCCCGCCGGAGGCCTTATTTCTGGGACATTATGTGGACCGGCATTTTACGGACGCGCAGAAAGAAGGGCTGATGGGGGCCCTCCATCGCTCCCTTGAACTCCAGGCGCGAAAAAGCAAGTTGGAGATGGCCAGAATCAGACCCCCCTGCCCTCTGCTCCGGGACCGGAAGTGTTCGGCCTACCCGGGCCGGCCCCTGGTGTGCCGGGCCATGCATTCCCTGGACGCGGGCCTGTGTGAAACCGGATATAAAAATCGCGATCTCACCAGTCCCCCGTTTTACGCCCATCGCCACGAGGTCTTTTTTTCCATCAGCCAGGGGCTGCTGGCCGGCTGCCGGGCTGTGGGCTGCCAGTCCGGCCCCCTGGAGCTGGCACAAGCCCTCCTGGATTACTTGACGCAGCCGCGGCCGATGGAACGCTGGCTCCGGGGGGAAAAGGTTTTTACTGCCTAACGGTAAAAATATCCATAGGGCGCCGGCCGGTAAAAATAGCCGCTGGGATTGTTGGCGGCGGGGGGATAGTTCGCGGCGGGCGGAGGGGAGTAATATCCCGGTGGCGGGGTGACATAAACCGGCTGCGGCGCTACGTATACCCGGGGCCGGGCCAGGGTGCCGACGGCCACCGCGGTGTTGAAGGCAGCCAGACCGAAAAAGGCCCATCCCAGGGACTGCCAGTCGGCCATGGCGGGCGTGGCCAAAGCTAAAATGAGCGCGGCCACCACCAGCATTTTCAGAGCTTTCTTCGCCCTCATGCCGGTTCCTCCAGATAGTATTATTTTTTTGGTATTCCAGGCCTGGAGCGGGGCGGATATGCGCGATAGCGGGCCTTGCGCTGATTATAAATATTTCGCGTCCAAAACGTCAATTTTTTCT
>DYJG01000076.1 GCA_020723225.1 Desulfobacca acetoxidans
GGAGGTCATGGGCTCAATGGCCAGGGTCACCCCCGCCTGCAGCACCGGCCCCCGCCCCGGAGGGCCGAAGTTCGGAATCTGGGGGTCTTCATGCAGGGACCGGCCGATACCGTGCCCCACGAACTCCCGGATCACCGCAAAACCTTGGCCTTCCACCACGGTTTGCACCGCGTGGGAGATATCGCTCAGCCGCGCCCCCACCTTTACCTGGGCGATGGCCGCGTCCAGGGACTCCCGGGTGGCCTCCAGCAACTTCCGGGCCGTAGGCGCCACCTGCCCCACCGCCACGGTCAGGGCCGCGTCCCCGTAATACCCGTCGTAGCGCACCCCGAAGTCCAGGCTCACCAGGTCCCCGTCCTTGAGACGGCGGGGACCCGGGATGCCGTGGACCACTTCTTCGTTCACGGAGATGCAGACCGACGCGGGGTAGCCCCGGTACCCTTTAAAGGCCGGCTCCACCTTATGCCGCCGGCAGCCTTCCTCCGCGATTTCATCCAGTTCCCGGGTCTCTACCCCGGGCCGGACCCGTTCTTTCATTTCCTCCAGGATCTCCGCCACGATGCGGTTCGCCTTCTCCATCTTGGCGATTTCCTGGGGGGTCTTCAGGAGTATCATGAATTAACGTTCGCTTTAAGCCACTCCTGATTTACTTGCAAGTATCACAGCCGCTGATAGGGGCTGATTTGGGATGGCTCAAAATGGCGACGATCTTGTTGAAGATGTCGTCGATGCCGCCTACCCCGGCGATGGGCCGCACCAGCCCCTGCTTGGTGTAGAAATCGATGAGGGGCGCGGTGGCCTGATTGTAAGTGGTCAGGCGGCTGCGCACCGTGGTTTCGTTGTCGTCATCCCGCTGATACAGCTCCCCGCCGCACTTATCGCAGGTCCCTTCCTTTTTGGGAGGAGTGAACTTGATATGAAACATCTGGCCGCAGGCCGCGTTCTTACAGGTGCGCCGGCCGGTGAGGCGGGTCACCAGGGCCTCTTCGTCCACATCGATGGAGATCACGTGGTCGATGCCGGTCTTCAACCCTTCCAGGACCTTGCCCAACGCCTCGGCCTGGGGCACCGTGCGCGGAAAGCCGTCCAGGATGAAGCCCTTCTTGCAGTCGGCCTGCGCCAGCCGGTCTTTGATGATGCCGATGACCACCTCATCGGGCACCAGTTTGCCGGCGTCCATGAATTCCTTGGCCTTGCGGCCCATCTCCGTGCCTTCCTTCACCGCGGCGCGGAGGATATCCCCGGTGGAAATCTGGGGAACCTGGTATTTGTCGATCAGCTTCTTGGCTTGCGTGCCTTTGCCCGCTCCCGGGCCACCCAACAGAATCAGATTCATAGCTTCCTCCTTATCAAGATCAGCGCCGTCCCCGGCCTACCAAACGCTTTTTCATGAACCCCTCGTAATGGCGGGTGAGCATATGCGATTCGATCTGGGCCATGGTGTCCATGGCCACCCCCACCACGATCAAGAGCGCCGTGCCCCCGAAGTAGAAAGGCACGTTGAACTTCTGGATGAGGATGGAAGGCAGCACGCACACCGCGGACACGTAAATGGCCCCTCCCAGGGTGATGCGGGTGAGGATGCGGTCGATATACTCGGCCGTGGGTTTGCCCGGGCGCAGCCCCGGAATAAACCCGCCCCATTTCTTTAAATTATCAGCCACATCCGCGGGATTGAAGGTCACCGCGGTGTAGAAATAGCAGAAAAAGATGATCAACGCCACATAGACGAAATCGTGGAAGAAGTTCCCCGGAGAAATGGCCTCCGCACCCCATTTGACCCATTCGTTGTCCACGAAGCTGGCTATCGTCGCCGGAAACATCAGCAGCGACGACGCGAAAATGGGGGGAATAACCCCGGCGGTATTCACCTTCAGGGGCAGATGGGTGGACTGGCCCCCGTACATGCGCCGCCCCACCAGCCGCTTGGCGTATTGTACCTGGATGCGCCGCTGGCCCCGCTCCACGAAGACGATGAAACCCACCACGCCCACCATCGCCACGCAGATGATCAGCATCATAATGGGGTAGATCTCCCCGGCGCTCATCAACTCGAAGGTCTTGATGATGGCGGAAGGCAGCCTGGCCACGATCCCGGCGAAGATGATCAGCGAGATGCCGTTGCCGATGCCCCGCTCGGTGATCATCTCCCCGCACCACATGATGAACGCGGTGCCCGAAGTCAGGGTGAGCACCGTCATCAACCGGAAGCTCCAGCCGGGGTGCATCACCACGGCCATGCCGCCGGTCTCGCCGCTCATGCCTTCCAGACCGATGCTGATGCCGATGCCCTGGACGGCGGCAATGAGAACCGTGCCGTAGCGGGTGTATTGCTTGATCTTCTTGGTGCCGGCCTCACCTTCTTTATAGAGCCTCTCCAGCGAGGGGATGACCACCTTCAGCAGTTCGATGATAATGGCCGCGCTGATGTACGGCATGATCCCCAGGGCGAAGACGCTCATACGCTCCAGCGCGCCCCCGGAGAACATGTCGAAGAGGCCGAAAATCGTGCCCCGCTGCCGCGCGAAGAAGGCCATCAAGGCGTCGGGGTCGATGCCCGGGGTGGGGATATGGCACCCCAGGCGATAAACCGCCAGCATCAGGAGCGTGAACAGAATCCGCTTCTTCAGCTCCGGGATCTTGGCGATATTGGCGAAACCGGCCACTTACTGGACCTCCACCCGGCCGCCAGCGGCTTCCACCCGGGCCTTGGCCTGGGCGCTCACGGCCTGGACTTTCACTGTCAGAGCGACTTTCACTTCGCCCTGGCCCAGGAGTTTGATCCGCTGGCATTGGGGCTTCACCAGTCCCGCCCGGCTCAGAATCTCCACATCCACCACCGTGTCCGCCGCGAAGCGGTTCAGGTCCCGGACATTGACGATGGACCAGGGTTTCCGGAAGATATTGGTGAAACCCCGCTTGGGCATCCGCCGGGTCAGCGGCATCTGGCCGCCTTCGAAACCGGGTTTGGTGCCGCCCCCGGCCCGGGAATTCTGGCCCTTGTGGCCCCGGGCTGCGGTTTTGCCCCAGCCCGAGCCGGGTCCCCGGCCCACCCGCTTTTTGCTATGCTTGGACCCCGGAGAGGGTTGCAGCTCGCTCAGTCGCATCTCATTCTCCTTCCGGGACTTCCCGCACCGCCAGCAAATGGCGCACCTGGTTGACCATGCCGGCAATAGCCGGGGTCTCTTTATGGCGCACGGTCTTGTTCAGCCGGGTCAACCCCAGGGTCTTCACCGTCTGCCGATGCGCCGGCGGCCGGCCGATGGGGCTTTTTATTAGAGTTATCTCGAGAATCATAGCTTATCCTTCTATTGTGAGCAGTGAGCAGTCAGCAGTGAGCAGTTTTTTAACTGCTCACTGCTCACCGCTCACTGCTTACTGCTAACCGACCATTTCCGCCAGAGGCCGGTTACGCCGGGTGGCCACCTCTTCGGGGCTGGCCAACTGCAAGAGGGCCTCCATGGTGGCCTTCACCGCGTTGTGGGGGTTGTGGGAGCCCAGGCACTTGGTGAGGATATTCTTGATGCCCGCCACTTCCACCACCGCCCTGACGGGCCCGCCGGCGATCACCCCGGTGCCGTCCGAAGCCGGTTTGAGAAGAACCCGGCCGGAGCCGAATTCCCCCACCACCTCATAGGGAATGGTGTTGTTGATGATGGGGATCTGCACCATATCCTTCTTGGCCTTCTCCACCGCCTTGCGGATGGCTTCCGGCACTTCGTGGGCCTTGCCCAGGCCCGCGCCCACCTTGCCCTGGCCGTCGCCCACCACCACGATGGCGCTGAAGCGGAAACGCCGCCCGCCTTTCACCACCTTGGCGACGCGGTTGATGCTCACCACCTTGTCGGTTAACTGAATTTCCTGCGCCTCAGGCTCGAACAAGCTCACCTCCAGAAAGACCGTTTCCGGTTTTCGGTTTTCGGTTTTCGGTTTTCGGTTAAAAGAATATGTTTTGAGCTCACTGCTTACTGCTTACTGCTCACAGCTTACTGTTAAAAAACCAACCCATGCTCCCGGCAACTGTCCGCCACCGCCTTCACCCGGCCGTGGTAGAGAAAGCCGTTGCGGTCGAACACCACCTGGGAGATGCCTTTTTCCTTGGCCTTGGCCGCCAGCAGCCGCCCTACTTCCTTGGCGGTCTCGCTCTTTTTCAAACCGGCCAGCTTCTCCCGGATCTCTTTGCTCAAAGTGGACGCGGCCACCAGGGTATGCCCCTGAAGGTCGTCCACAATCTGGGCGTAGATATGCCGAGCGCTCCGGAACACGGACAACCGGGGGCGTTCCCCGGTGCCGCCGATTTTTTTGCGGATGCGCCGTTTGCGGCTGAGGCGTGCGGTCATTCTGCGATTCATGTCTGTCTCCTTTAGCGCCCGCCGGCCTTGCCCACTTTGCGCCGCAGCACTTCGCCCAGGTTCTTGATGCCCTTGCCTTTATAAGCGTCCGGCGGCCTGATGGCCCGGATCACGGCTATGGTCTGTCCCAATTCTTCCTTGTCGAACCCCTTGAGTTCGATCTTGTTGGCCTTCTCCACCTGGGCGGTGATGCCCTGGGGCAACGGGAATTCCACCGGCTTGGAGTACCCCACGCTGAAGACCAGGGTATTGCCCTTGGCCTCCACCTTGTAGCCGGTGCCGGCCAGTTCCAATACCCGGGTGAAACCCTGGGACGCGCCGGTGACCATGTTGGCCACCAGGGTCCGGGCCAGGCCCCAGTAGGAACGGGTCAGCCGGGAATCATCCTGGGGCTTGACCAGGATTTCGGACTTGCCGATCTCCAGGTCCACCCGGGGCGGCATCACCTGGTCCAGTTTTCCCTGGGGACCGGTGACCATCACCTTGCCATCCGCCACTTGCACCTTCACCCCCTGGGGCAAAGGAATAGGTTTCTTGCCGATGCGGCTCATAATTTTAACCCTTACCAGATCTCGCAGAGCACTTCGCCGCCCACCTGGAGCTTCCGGGCCTGGCGGTCGGTGACCACGCCTTTGGAGGTGGAGATCACCGCCACCCCCAACCCGCCCTGGACCTTGGGCAGCTCCTCGGAGCCGGCATAGACCCGGCGCCCCGGTTTGCTGACCCGCTGGATCCCCTGGATGAGCGGTGTTTGATGTTCGCCGTATTTGAGGTACACCCGGAGGATGCCCTGGCGGTTGTCCTTGATCACCTTGTAATTCTTGATAAAACCCTCATCTTTGAAGATGCGGGCCAGGCTGATCTTCATGCGGGAAGCCGGGATGTCCACCTTATCGAACCGGGCGTGGCCGGCGTTTCTGATCCGGGTCAACATGTCGGCAATGGGGTCGGTCATGCTCATACTTTATGCCCTCGGTTCTACCAACTGGATTTGATCACCCCGGGGATTTCCCCCTTCAGGGCCATGCTGCGGAAACAGATGCGGCAGATGCCGAACCGCCGCAAAAAGGCCCGGGGCCGACCGCATACCGGACAGCGGTTGTATTTCTGCACCGGAAACTTGGGGGTGCGCTTCGCCTTGGCGATTAACGATTTCTTGGCCATGCTTTATCTCCGGAAAGGTAAGCCCATTAAATTCAACAGGTATTTCCCCTCTTCATCGGTGCGGGCGGATGTGATGATACTGATATTCATGCCCTTGACCTTGTCGATCTTGTCGTAGTCGATCTCCGGGAAGATGATCTGCTCCTTGATGCCCAGGGTGTAATTCCCCCGGCCGTCAAAGGCCTTATCCGACACCCCCCGGAAATCCCGCACCCGGGGCAGCACCACGTTCACCAGCTTGTCGAAGAAGTGGTACATGCGGTCCCGGCGCAGAGTCACCATGCAGCCGATGGGCATGCCTTCCCGGAGCTTGAACGCGGCGATGGAGCGCCGGGCCCGGGTCACCACCGCCTTCTGGCCGGTGATGGCGGCCAATTCCGTGGCCGCGGACTCCAGCAGTTTGATGTTCTGGATCGCTTCCCCCAGGCCCATGTTGATGACGATCTTTTGGAGCCGGGGCACCTGCATGGAGCTGCGGTACTTAAACTCCTGCATCATCTTGGGCACGCACTCCTGGCGGTAATAATCCTGGAGGCGGGCCGGGATCTTTTCGGGCTTGGCCGCGGCTTTGGGCTTGCCCTTGGCTTCGGCCTCCGCTTTGGCCTCGGCTTCGGCCTTGCCCTTGCCTTTGGCCTTGGCCTCGGCTTTGGCTTTATCTTTCTTGGATTTTTCCTGTTCAGCCATCTATCAGTTCCTTACACTTCATGCAGACGCGGGCTTTTTTTCCTTCCGCGGTTACCGTCAGGCGGAAACGGGTGGCGGTGGCGCATTTGGGGCAGATGAGCATCACCTTGGACACTTGCATCGGCGCCTCTTTCTCCACGATCCCCCCCTGGCCGGTGGTGGGGCTGGGCCGGGTATGGCGCTTGATCATGTTCACCTTTTCCACCAGCACCTGGTTCTTCTCCCGGAGGACCTTCATGACCTTCCCGGTCTTGCCCTCTTCCTTGCCGCTGATCACTTCCACCAAGTCGTTCTTTTTCAGGCGGATGCGCACCGGCTCCGGCTTCGGTTTCGCTACCCTGGGCATTACAATACCTCCGGAGCCAGGGAGATGATCTTCATGAATCTCTTGGCCCTGAGTTCCCGGGCCACCGGACCGAAGATGCGGGTGCCGATGGGATCGCCCTGGGGGTTGATGAGCACCGCGGAGTTGTCGTCGAATTTGATATAGGAGCCGTCGGGCCGGGGGGTCTCTTTCACCGTGCGCACCACCACTGCACGCATCACGTCCCCTTTTTTCACCTTGGAGTGGGGCAGGGCCTCTTTTACGGAGACCACGATGATATCCCCCACCCGGGCGTAACGCCGCCTGGTGCCTCCCAGGACCCGGATGCAGTTGACCCGCTTGGCTCCGGAATTGTCCGCCACCGTGAGATTGGTATGAACCTGGATCATGATTTATCTTCCTCGGGCGCTCGCCAACTTACTGGGCCTTTTCCAGGATCTGCTTCACGCGCCAGTTTTTGTCCCGGCTCAAGGGGCGGGTCTCTTCGATGAGCACCTTGTCCCCCACCTGGCAGGAGTTGGCCGCGTCGTGGGCCTTGATCTTCACCCGCCGGCGCACGATCTTATGATAAAGGGGATGGGGAACCAGACGCTTCACTTCCACCACCACGGTCTTGTCCATCTTATCGCTGACCACCACCCCGATCCTGGTCTTGCGCACGCCCCGCTTTGTCTCCATATTATCGTTTTCCGTTTTCCGTTTTCCGTTTTCCGCTTTTCTGGTTTTCGGTCTTCGGTTTGTCGTTTTTCGTTTTGCGTTTTTCGTTTTTCGTCGCCAGTTTTACGGGAGTATCTTTTACTGATCACTGATCACTGATCACTGATCACTGATTACTGATCACTTCTGACCCTGACCCCTAATCCCTAACCCCTGTCTTTTCCCGGAGCACCGTCTTCAGCCGGGCCAGGTCCTTCTTCGCCTGCCCCAACCGGGCGGTGTTGTCCAACTGCTGGCTGCTGTGCTGAAAGTTCAAGTTAAAGAGTTCTTCGGAGACCTCTTTCATTTTGGCCCCCAATTCATCCAACGTCAGATCCCGCAAATCCGCAGCCTTCATGTCGTGGCCTCCGCTTCAGCGGCCTCGGCGGCCGGCGCGGACGCCGCCTCTTCGGGCATCACGGCTTTGGCCCACTTCGATTCGGACAACGGCTTGATGCCGGCCCGTTCCACGAACTTCACGGGCAACGGCAGTTTGTGCCCGGCCAGGCGCAGGGCCTCTTTGGCCACTTCCCGGTCCACTCCCGCCATCTCGTAGAGGATGAGTCCGGGCCTAACCACCGCCACCCAGCCCTCGGGGCTGCCTTTGCCTTTGCCCATGCGGGTTTCCGCGGGCTTCTTGGTGAAAGGCTTATCCGGAAAGACCCGGATCCAGACCTTGCCGCCCCTTTTCACGTGCCGGGTGATGGCGATCCGGGCCGCTTCGATCTGTTGGGCGGTGATCCAGCCGCAGCCCTGGGCCTGGAGGCCGTAGTCGCCGAAGGCTATGAAGTTCCCCCGGCTGGCCTGTCCCCGGCGGCGCCCTTTCATCACCTTGCGGTGTTTAACTCGTTTCGGTGCAAGCATTGCTCTATCCTTAGCTCCCCTCTCTTTTAAAGGGGGACTTTATTCTCGCTAGAACCCCAACCGTTCTTCGGCGCTCAAGACCTCGCCGTGGAAGATCCAGGTCTTAACCCCGATCACCCCGTAGGTGGTGCGGGCTTCCGCGAACCCGTAGTCAATAAAGGCCCGCAGCGTATGCAGGGGCACCCTGCCCTCCCGGTACCACTCCTGGCGGGCGATTTCCGCGCCGGCCAGGCGGCCCTTGCAGCGGATCTTGATGCCCTTGGCCCCGAACTTCAGGGCCTGGCCCACCGACTTCTTCATGGCCCGGCGGAAAGAAACCCGGCGCTCCAGTTGCTGGGCGATGTTTTCCGCCACCAACTGGGCGTTGATCTCGGGTTTGCGCACTTCCTGGACGTCGATGACCAGTTCCCGGCCCACCACCTTTTGCAGGCGGCGCCGCAGGTCTTCGATCTTTTTGCCCTTCTGGCCGATGACCATACCCGGCCGGGAGGTGTGGATCTTGATGGTCACCTTGTTGGCCGCGCGCTTGATATCCAACCCGGCGATGCCTGACCCTTTAAGTTCCCGGTCGTCCCGGATGAACTCCCGAATCCTGCGGTCCTCCAGGACCAGGGCCGGATAATCTTTCCTGGCAAACCAAATGGAATCCCATTTGCGATAAATCCCCAGGCGGAAACCGATGGGATGTACTTTCTGGCCCAAGCTGCCTCCTAAAA
>DYJG01000077.1 GCA_020723225.1 Desulfobacca acetoxidans
GAGGCTCACCAGCCATTCCGTCAAGTTGGGGACATAAGCGGTTCGCAGACGTTCATGAAAGTATGATGCATCCAATCCTTCCAGCTTGTAGACCGCCTGGTCGGGAATGACAAAATTCAAGCGGAAGGCGATGAAGGTGAAGACGATAAAAAAACAGGCCCAGGCCAGCATGCGGGCGTTATCGTGATACCTGATCATGAGGTATAGGGGTAAGAGACTGCCCAGAAGCAGGTGAACGAACCAGAAGTTCCACCAGTAAGGCCCGTAGAGGATTAGATCCAAAGCGGTGACGATATACACCACGTCCCATTGGTAGCTGATGAAGAAATGGAGGAACTCCAGGATCAGCATCACCACCAGGAGAAAGCGGACGGTATGGGCCAGAATATGAATGACCTTATCATCCCGCTTGAACATGAAAGTCAGGAGTACAATTAAAGCGCCGCCGGAGACCAGAGCGCTGATGATGAACAAAAGAGGGGTCAGGGTGCTGTTCCAGATGGGGCGGTTCAATAAAACCGCGAACACCGCGCCGTTGGAGCCATAAAAGAACAGGCCCACCGGGATGCTGAGAAGGGAGAGGCGGCGCACCCGCTGCTGATCCTGCAGCCGATCTTCCTCGCTGTAGGCGGTGCGGCCCAGGGCCAGGTACTGATAAATTTTTCTATTTTTTATCCCCGGATCCCGGGACCATTGAATGATCTCCTCCCGCAGCAGGTAATAGGTCTCCAAAATATAGATGACCAGCATGGCCACGGTGAAAACGACCATCCAGAAGATCATGGACTTGAAGCCCGGTGTGATAAAAATTCGATAAAGGCGCAGGGGATGGCCCAGGTCCAGGGTGATAATGATTATCTCGGCCATAATGGTCACCACCACCGTGAAAGCCGATAAGGGACCGATGCCGGAAAAGATTTTGATCCTGAATACATAGGTCAGGATCGTAATCAGAAAAGCCCCGGCAGTTAATCCCAGAAAAAAGGTGTAAAGGGATACCCACAGCCCCCAGGGAATGTAGGAGCCGAGGGCCAATGTGGACTTTCCATGCACCAAGAAATTGATGAGGCCTACCGTGCCGATGATCAGCCCCAGGCCGGCAGTTCCTAACAGGGTCTTAAAGTATTTCTCATTCATCTGCGGCTCCCTTCTTTATTAATAAGTGATCAGATTTCCCCATGCAGGCTTCTTCGCATCTCTCTATTACATCAGATAATAGACTGAAGGCCTCGTGCCCAGTTCTTCTTTGAGTCTGAACACCCGGGGTGAACCGATCATTTCGTAAACCAGGCTTTCAGGGTCGGTGCGATCCCCGAAAATAGTGGCCCGGCCGATGCACGAGGTGGTGCAGGCCGGCAGCATGCCCACCTTCAGGCGGTGCAGGCAGAAGTGGCATTTCCGGGCGTTGCCCACCGGTGAACCGTGGTCCCGCTCCGGCCATTTCTTGCCATATTCCGCGGCAGGATGCGCCTCGTAGCCGTTGGCCGCGGCTTTTTGGCCATAGAGTTTGCCCGGCAATTCCGCAGTGTCGGCGGTGTACCATTCGCCGAAGTCCGAGGTGCGGGCCGCATAAGGGCAGGCCACCAGGCAGTAGCGGCAGCCGATGCAGCGGTTGTAGTCAACGATCACTACACCCTGCTCGGTCTTCCAGGTGGCGGTGACCGGACAGGCCTTGGTGCACGGCGGGTTCTGGCAATGCAGGCAAGGTCGAGGCACAAACCGCCGCCGCACCTGGGGATAGTGCCCGGTCTCTTCCTCCAGCACCACGCGATAAACCACCCCGGGGGGCAGTTTATTCTCCGCCACACAGCCAATGGTGCAGGCATGGCAGCCGATGCACTTGGCGATGTCAATGACCATGCCCCATTGGATATCCTGGGGTTTTTTCTTTAAGGCCCGCTTCAGGTCCCGCTGCATTCGGACTAGGGGGTCTTCCTGGGGTAATTCCTTTGCTGCCAGCGCCATAACAGCCTCCTTTTACTACTAACCTATGGTTTCCCCATCCGGGTTGGCCAAATGCTCGCTGATGCTTTTTAACCAGAAACAGAGTTCCTCCACATCCAGTGGCTCCACCAAACAGGCCACCAGGTGGGAACCAATAACTTCTTTCAATTCAGGGTGATAGGATAACTCGGACACCCCCAGCATTTGCAGTTGGGGGTGTGCCTTTCGCAAATTCCTGAGGAATTGGTGATTTACTTGCACGGAATCCAGATCGAGTATCACAACGACCTCGGGATACTTTTGGAGCTCATTTTCCAAGTCGTTAAGGGAATTGATGAGAGTGGCGGCGTAATCCAGCTCCTGCACCAGCGAATAGACGTTACGGCCAGGCCCTTTATCACCTGCCACCACCAGCACACCCGGTTTTTGCATGCACCTTCCCCATCCAGAACTTTGCAAAAAAATAAGGCAAGGTTTGTGCCATGCGCACAACCATAAATAATTATTTAGGAAATTGTTTGGGGGGAAGTGTACGGACTAATGGTTCTCAGGTGAAGAACAGAAAGCTTTCGAGGCGGTTGAGAAAGTAATAGTAATTTCAGATAGTTCTAAAATATGTTTCAGCGCCCGGCGGCATGGGTGGTTCGACACAATTTATACACAAAACCTATTTACGAATAATTATAGATGGTTCTCCGTGTATGAAAATCGGACACTGTCTTGCCAGATTGGGCACAATATGTCTTTGATAGAGCACCCGATGCCTTATTGGGCATCATTCAGTGAGTGGTGGGTTTGGAGATTTTATATCTCTTGAGGATGGCGTACACGGTGCTGCGGCTGATTCCCAGGCGTTGGGCCGCGAGTTTTTTATTCCAGCCGCACTCCTCCAAAATATTCAGCAGCAGATTAAGCTCCTGGTCAGCCATAGTGGGGGGTAAGCTGGTAGGGGGATGATGGATAACCGAGGGCAAATCCCAGGTCTCCAATTGACTGCTCTTGGCCAGGACCACGGCATGCTCCACAGAGTTCTCCAGTTCCCTGACGTTGCCCGGCCAGGGATAATCCAGCAGGAGACGCATGGCCCCGGAACCGATCTCCCGGAGGTCCTTGCCCCGCTCCGCCGCGAAACGTTTGAGGAAGTAGAGGGCCAGCAAGGGGATATCGTTGCGGCGGTCGCGCAAAGGCGGCAGGTTAATGGGAATCACGTTGAGACGATAAAAGAGGTCCTCCCGGAAATTGCCCTTTTCCACCTCCTGCATCAAGTCTTTATTGGTGGCCGCCAGGACGCGCACATCCACGCTGATGGTCTTTTCTCCCCCCACCCGCTCAAACTTGCGGGTCTGCAACACCCGCAGCAGTTTAATCTGGGCCGGCGGTGGAATTTCCCCGATTTCGTCCAAAAAGACCGTGCCTCCGTCGGCCTGTTCGAAGCGCCCGGGCTTTTGCCGGGTGGCCCCGGTAAATGCCCCTTTTTCATGTCCGAAAAGTTCGCTTTCCAGCAGAGTTGCCGGGTAGGCGGAACAGTTGATCACCACGAAGGGTTTGGATTGGCGGGGGCTGAGGCGGTGGATGGCCCGGGCCGCAAGTTCCTTGCCGGTGCCGCTTTCCCCCTGGATCAGAACGGTGGCGTCGGAAGAGGCCACGTCTTCGATAAGCTTGTACACCACCTGCATCTTGGGGTCTTTGCCGATGAATTCGCCGAAGCCGGCCTGGGCTTCCACCCGGCCTTTGAGACTCCCCATCTCTTCTTCGTGCAAAATGGCCCGGCCCAGAGCCCCGGCGTTTTGTTTCAGGACCAAACCCACCCACTGAATCTGGTCACAGTTGCTGTGAAAGCATTCCGGGCAGGCGATAATCGCCGCCCCCCGGATCTGATTATCCGTGAAAGGAATTAGGGTCTGGCACCCCGAGGTGGAAAAATCGGGGGTGATAACCGGCAGCTTCTTGACCAGTTCCCTAGGGATACTGCCGATGGCCAGGCCCGCCAGGGCGTCCCTGGCCGCCTGGATTAGCGGAGGATCTATGAAGATGGCGACGCCTTCTCCCTCGGACACCAGAAAAAGCGTATCCTGAGCGCTATTTAAGGCCATCAAGGCGATGTGGGTGCACTGCAGGGCCTCCCGCAGCTTTTGCAGCAAAAACGCGCCCATCTCCTTTAAGGTGTAAAGAGCGCCCACCTCCTGGACAATTTGGCAGGCCGTCCGGGTCTGTCCGTAAGCACGTTCCAATTCCAGAGTCTGCTCTTCCAGGCGTCGGGTGTATTCTTCCTGGCGAGCCACCATCTGATTGAAGGACGCCGAAAGAACAGAAATTTCATCCTTGCCACTCACTTCCACCCGGATATTCGGCTCTCCCCGGTCAATCTCATGAGTGGCCGCCACCAATGCCGCCAGGGGCATAGTAATGCGCCGCACAAATAAAAGACCGCCCAATAATGCCAAGACCAGGAGTCCCAAGGTGATTAAACCGATCTCCCCCCATAATTTGAGCAATTGACCCCGGTAGTGGCTTTCGGAAAAACCCAGGCGCAAAGTTCCCGCTTTGCCTTCAAAGATAGGCAGGGCAGTATCCAGGTAATGGTCTCCTTTCTGAGCTACGACCCGGCGAAATCCGGGTTGGACCGGGGAAACCGGTTGGTTGACTTCCAGGAGGCCGGCGGGCACACCCTGATCGAAAGTATGGGCCAGAATCCGTCCGTCTTTGAGGATAAACAGATAGGCCAGGGCCGGATGAATCCGTCGCTGCTGATCCAGCATCTTCTGAAGCCCCACCAGATCGTTGATGAGAATCCGGTCCGCAGCGTCCAGAGCGATGCCGTGGGCCAGGTTCTCCGACTGGCCCATCATCTCCTGGCGCAACGCACCGCTGTATCTGTGGGTGACGATACCGGCGATGGCCAGGCCGGTCAGAATCACGATGGCCGAAATGCTGGCCAGGAGTTTGCTTTTAAGGCTTGAAAACATGCGGCTGTTCCTTGAGCAGGGCCAAACGCCGGTGCATGGACCGGATGGGCTCATACCACTCTTCTTTAAGAGGCAGGAAGCGGTCAATCAGAAGCCCGGCCAGAATTTTTTTGCCTTCCGGGTCCTGGTGCATGGTTAACAAAGCTTTTTGCAGCCGCTCCCGCTCTGCTGCGGCCAGGTGGCGGGAAGCCACCAGGGGTGGGATGCCGTAAGGCTCAGATTTCTTGATGATTCGGGTCTGAGAAGTGAAAACCGGGTTGGTGGCCTGATAATACTCCCACACAAGTCCGTCCACCGCCGCGGCCGCCACCAGACCTCGGGCCACCGCCAGGATAGAGTTGTCGTGGCTGTATGTGAAAATAGTTTGGCTGAAGAAAGTTTCCGGACGCTGGTTAAGATCCGCCAACCAATAGGTGGGAACCAGCCTGCCGGTGTTGGAATCCGGATCGGTGAAAGCAAATGTTTGACCCTTTAAATCCTGAAGATTCTGAAAGGGGCCGTTTCGATTGACAATCAAATACGATCGATAAAAGGAACTCCCCTGAACCTCCGGGACGGCCAGGGGAACGAAGCCGTAACGATCTTTCGCGGAGGCATAGGGGCCTGAGCAGATGAACGCCAGGTCGATCTCGCCATTCCCCAAAAGCTCATTGATTTCTCCATAAGTCTTGCGCTGCACGAATTCCAGGTCTTTATTCAATCTGCCGCCGATGTAAGCGAGAAGTTGCCGGTAGAGATCGAAGGTTTCTTTGGGGGAGATCATGGCCGCGACGGCCACCCGCAGAGGTTGCGTGGGAGAGGCCCGTTCCCCCGGCCGGGCTACGGGGACCGTCTTGGTGAAGTCCACCAAGACCGTATCGCTGTCGCTCCCGCAGCCGGAGCTCACGGCCAAAACCGCCAAAATGACCGTTAAGGCTAAGCTCCTGAATGACCGCGGCGGCACCAAGGGAATCGCCCCCATTTTTTGAAATGGTATGAATTCTGCTTTTATTATAACCGGTTATAAATCAAGAGACAAGCTCCATCTATTCTTAACCGGTGCCGGGAGCTTTGACGGCGCTGCCTTGCAAAGAATTTTGCTTGACGATATGCCGATTCCCTAAATTTATTGTAACCTTGGCATGGTCTGCGGTAACTATTCCTGTGGAGGGAATTAAGAATGTCATCCGAGAGTGAAACGCCACCTATGGTTTTGTTCATCACCCCGGATGAGTTTCAGCAGATGGAAAGCGCGGTGCTGGACGCCGACGCTGCTGAGGCTTTGGGCTTCCTCAAAAAATTCGTCAAACGCCGACGCCTCATCGGGGCTGCTCCTGCGGATAATTTGCCGAACATGGTCTTGAAATCACCTTTTTCTCCTGGGTTTCATTTCGCGACTTCGCTGATTTGAACCGCTTCATGCGCTCCCCGGCGCTGGAAGAGCACATAAAAGCAGGGCATCAGAAAGAGGGCCACGAACAGGCCCAGGGCCAGCCCGCCGATGGCGCCGGCGGCCATGGGCTGGAGCATTTCGCCGCCGTCCTCCAGGTTCAGGGCCAGGGGGATGAAGCCGAAGATGATGGCCAGGGCGATCATCAGCCGGGGCCGGAGGCGGATCTTGGCGGCGTTGATCACCGCCTGGAGAGGCGAAAGATTGTCGTGTTTCCTCAGTTCTTCGGCGAAGGTGAGCAGCAGCACCCCTTCATTCACGGTGGCCGCCACCACGATGAGGACGCCGATGATCACCGTCGCGCCCACGGGCAGCCCGGTTAAAAACAGGGTATAGACCATGCCCGCCAGGCAGAAGGGCACGGACCCGAGAATCAGGGCGGGGAGTTTCAGGCTGTTGAACTGCACTGCCAGGACCACGAAGGCAAAGAACAGGGCGAAGCCCAAAATGAGGAGCACGGCCCGCTGCATTTCCGCCATCATCTGGGCCTGGCCGCCGTAAGAGACTTCGTAGCCCACCGGCAGATTCATCTTGCTGACGGCCTCTTTCAGTTCGCCCAAGGCCTGGCCCACGCTTACTCCCGCGGCATCTCCCCGGACAATGACCTCTTTCACCTGGTCCTCCCGGGCGATTTCCACCGGGCCCACTGCGGGGATCACCCGGGCCACGTCTTTCAGGCGCAAATAACCGCCCTGGGCGCAGTTCAACACCAGGTTCTCCACCTCCTGCCTGGAGGTGAAGTGTTGTTCGGGGATCATCACCCGGATATTGTAAAAATAGTCGCCTTCCCGGTAGCGGGTGGCCACCTGGCCGCTGATCATCGAGCGCACCGAGGAGGCCACGTCCACCACCGACACCCCCAGTTCCGCGGCCCGGACCCGGTCCACCTCCACCTGGTACTCGGGCTTGGTCATGTCCATGGACACGTACACATTGGTGAAATGGGCCAGCCTGGTCATGGACTCCGAGGTTTTGCGGGCCAGATCAAAGAGCCGGTCCAGTTCCTGGCCCTTGATCTTGACTTCGATATCCGCTTCCCCCATTTTACGGATGCCTTTGACCGGCGGCTGCATGACCATGGGCCTGGCCCCGGGGATGGAGATGGGGGCCAGGGTCTTTTTCAAATGGGCGATATAAGCCTTGGTGCTGATTTTCCGGGCATGGCCGGGCACCAACTGGATATCTATCTGGCCTTCGTTGGCGATTTCATAAGTGGCCAGGCCCCAGACCTTGCCGCCCGCCATGGTGACATAGCTCTCGATGCAGGAATCGCCTTGAAGCTTTTCTTCCACCCGGCTCAAAAGCTTGCTGGTCTCAGTCAGGGCCGCACCGGTGGGAAGCTTGACCTTCACCATGACCCGGCCGTCATCCATGCGGGGGAGAAACTCGCTGCCCAGATAGGGAAACAAGACTACCGCGCCCGCCAGCAGCAATACAAAACCGCCGATTACGGCCAGGCGGCGCTGCAGGGCCAGTTCCAACAGGCGCCCGTAACCGTCTGTCCCCCAGGCGAAGAACCGGGCGAAACGGCCCTGCGCGTGCGATTCCAGATGTCTGCCTGTGAGCATGGCCGTGAGCAGGGGAGTCAAAGTGACGGCCACCAGCAGGCTGACGCAGACGATGCCGGAGATCACCAGGATCAGTTCTTTAAAGAGGAGGCTGGTAAGTCCCGGCACCAGCAGGAAGGGCAAAAAGAGGGCCAGAAAGGAGAGGGTAGCTGCTAAGGTAGCAGGCCCTACTTCCGCGGTGCCGGTTTCGGCAACATTTTCTGGCGGCTGATCGGGGTGGAGATGCCGCAGGCGGGTGATATTTTCCAGCACCACGATGGAGTTGTCCAGCACCACGCCGATGGCCACCACCAGGCCGCCCAGGGAGAAGATGTTGAGGGAAAAGCCGCCCAGTTGCATCAAGGCGAAGTTCAGGATCAGGGTGATGGGCAGAGCCAGGAGCATGACCAGGACGTGCCGCCAGCTTCCTAAAAATAGATAGACAATGGCAATAACCAGGATGGCGGCTTTGCGCACCCCGTTCAAAGCGGCGGAGACATAGTCCGCCTGGTTTTCCACCATGCCTAGCTTAACCCCCGGCGGCAATGAAGGCATGAGTTTCTCAATTCTTTGGTTTACTGCCCGGGCCACTTCCACGGTGTTGGCGTCCGCCTGCTTGAGTACGCTTAACTTGACCGTGGGTTGGCCTCCCAACCGAGTGATGACCCTGACCTCCTCATGCGCGTCTTCCACCCGGGCCACGTCCTTGAGGTAGATTTTGCCGGTTCCGCCGTTAGCCAGGACCACGTTACGAATGTCGTCCAGGGTGCGGTATTCGCCCATGGTGCGGGCGATGAATTCCCGGCGGCCCACGGTCACCCGGCCGCCGAATTGTTCAATGTTTTCTTCCGAAAGCCGCTTCATTACCCCCGGCAGGGTGAGGGCATACTTCTCCACCGCGTTGGGG
>DYJG01000078.1 GCA_020723225.1 Desulfobacca acetoxidans
CTGCCGGACCTGAAGGGGCGTTGGCAATGGCTGGCCATAAAGGTAGATAATCCCAAGGAATTTTCCCAGAAGCTGGCCAAGCGCCTGGCCCCTTTTTCCCTGGTGGCGGCCGTGGGCATCCACGTGATTACCGCCTGGATTTTCGCCACCCAGGGAGCCCGGGAATGGTGGCATTCCGCGGCCCTGGCCCCGGATTTCGTCGCCGCGGCCATGGCCTCGGGCACCGCGGTGGTGCTGGCGGTCTCCCTGCTCACCTACGGCCTCAAAGAACAGTACCGGGAGGCCTACCGCACCATGTCCATTATCATCGCGGTCTCCCTCTTTATCCACCTCTTCCTGATGTACAACGACTATTTCATCCACGCCTGGTACGGCGCGCCCGAGGCCATGGAGACCCTGGCCATCACCTTCCATGAATATCTCTGGACCCATGCCTTTGAGGTGCTGGCGCCCCTGGCGGCCGTGATTCTCCTGCTCAATGAGAAGGTGAGGAACAGCGCGGCCGCGATGATCGGCAGTTGCTGCTTGCTTATTGCCGGCATCTTGGCCCACCGCTTTCTGCTCATGCCCGGGGCCTTCGGCAAAATCGCCTTTACCATCAATCCCTTGGGGCTCCAGGATGTCGACTGGCCGGTGCCCATCGCCTCCGGAAGATATGACCTGGCCCTGGACACCTTTGTGACTGAATGGCGTTATTTCCCCAGCGCCGTGGAACTGGCGATCTTTGCGGGGGTGGTGGCCTTCGCCTGTTTTCTGATTATCCTGGCCGTGGACCGTCTGCCCATCGTGACCCCGGAGGAATCCTGATGGAGGAGCGACGCCTGGACGCGGACGAACTGAGGCTGCTTTCCCGACTTTTCGCGTATCCCGAAGAGATTCCGGCCGCGGCCGATGTGTCGCAGATCGGGGCCGAATGGGGCGAAGACCTGGGCCATAGCACCCTTCAGGTCCTGCAGGCCGAATACGTGCGGCTGTTCATCAATGCCCTGCCGGAAGTTCCCTGTCCCCCTTACGGCTCCGTTTATCTGGAAGGGACCCTGATGGGGGAATCCACCGTCAGGCTGCGGAATCTCTATGCGCGCTACGGTTGTCAAACGGAGGAGATGGCGGATCACATCGCCGTAGAGCTGGAGTTTCTGGCGCTGCTGGCGGCCCTGAACCCGGACGGTCCCGTCCGGGAGGACTATCAATTCGTCCTGGACCACCTGCATCGCTGGACCCCGGCCTTTTTGGCCAAGGTGGAGGAAAACGACCGCCTCGGTTTTTACCGGGCCGCCTCCAGATATGCGCAAAAAATCTTGGGCGCCGCTTCTTGATCATCCTTTCAAAAGGCCCTTTCAAAAACCCAGAAAAGGGGTTAGGGCCTAAACTTTGGGCGGTGTTTATGTTGGCAAGTATCGCCCTTCTCCCATTCACCAAAGAGGGGATTTGATCCAATAAGCGCGAAAAATACTTGCAACTCAGTTGCGCTATTATGTATGGTTTCCTTAGGTGTTCTAAAGCCCCGCATCGAAATCACGATGCAACAATATCCCAAATCCGATTATGTCCGGCGCAAAGCGAATTCGCTTAGGTCACATTTTCTGCCTGATCGCCTTCCTGGGGCATCTGCTTTTGCCCCTGGCCCATCAAGTCCATCTGCACGAGCTAGAAGAACTCAATATCTCTGTAGCCCTGGACGCCGGACAAGGAATTGGGCTGCGTGGGGCAGCCGAGCCTGAGCCGAAGGGCCATTCACATCACGACGCCGCCTCCTGCACCATCTGCCAGGCCGCTTTTCGGGCCAGATGGTTCGTAGCCGCCACCGATCATCTATCCGCAGCCTTTATATTGCCGGTTCATCAGTCCTGCAATAAATTCAGCACCATAGCAGTTGCCAACCCGGACATCCTGACCTCAGGGCCGCGCTCTCCGCCAATCTCCCTCTAAATCAACCCATCAACCGATCTTATTCTTACGATTTTTGAGTTGCCCCCGCAGCTTAGGCCTGAGGTGCAGACTCAAGAAGATTGCCATTGGGGGGAGATTTATGACTCGCCTTGCTATATGCGTTTGGCTGGCCCTCGCCGCATGGCCCGGCGCCATGGGCGCTGCCCTGGCCCAGGACCCGGCCGCGGCCATTGAAGAGCTCAAAAAAGAGATGAGGGAACTCCGGCGGGAGGTTTCCGCCAAAAACAAGAAGATTGAGGAACTGGAACGCCGGTTGGACGCAGTGCAAAAAGCCGCGTCCGCTACTGCTGCGGCCAAAGAGCCGGTGAAGGCGGAAACTGCCAAGGTTGAAGCGAAAAAAGAGGGGACAAGCCCCCAGGCAGCTCTGGACGAAGCTGTCAAGGCGCTACAGAAACCGAAGGAGGAAAAGGCCAAGGTAGAAACCGCCAAGCCTCAGGAAGCCCTGGATCGGGCGGTGCAAGCCGTGCAGGCCCCCCAGGAGCCGGCCAAGACCAGCCTGTTATCATACAAAGCCGGTGGGGCTACCCTCCGGCTGATTGACGTCTCCCTGGACGCCCTGATCGCCGGGGGCACTTCCACTTTGCGGGATAAACAGCTCCAACTGGTGCAAGGCGGCGGCCATGACCCCCGTAAACGCGGTTTTACCGTACAAAACGTGGAGCTTTCCCTGACCGGGGCGGTGGATCCGTATTTTAACGGGGAGACCCATATCATCTTTTTCATCGACCCCATTTCCGGGGAAACCGTGGTGGAACTGGAAGAGGCCTTCCTCACCACTCAAAAGCTGCCCTGGGGCTTGCAGATCAAAGGCGGGCAATTTTTCACCGAGTTCGGCCGCATCAACCCTCAACACCCCCACTCCTGGCATTGGCTGGACCAGCCGGTAATCAATACCCGGCTCTTCGGGCCTGACGGCATGCGGGGCCCCGGCGCCCGGGTCTCCTGGCTCACCCCGCTCCCCTGGTACTCCCAGGTTTATCTGAGCATGCAAAACGCCAACGGCGAGACCATGTCCAGCTTCCTGGCCAACGAAGAGTTCTTCGAAGAACGTCCCATCGGCGGCTATCCCTTTTTCAACCGGCCGGTGAAAATGTTGAAAGACCTTACTTATCTCGCGCGCCTCGAAAATTCCTGGAACCTTACTGAGTCGGTGTCCTCCAAACTGGGGTTCTCCGGGATTTACGGCCCTAATGCCACCGGCCTCCACGGCGACACCTGGATCTATGGGGCCGATCTGGTGGTGAAATGGCGGCCCGCGAAAAATTACCAGGGCTGGCCCTTCCTCCTGTGGGAGTCGGAAATCATGAAGCGGGATTATCATGCGAAGCCCGACATCGCCGGGGTGCCCGCCAATACCTTGCGAGACTGGGGGTTCTATACCCAGTTGTTGTGGGGGTTTTACCCCCGTTGGGCGGTTGGGGTGCGGGGCGAGTATGCCAGCGGCGCCGGCAGCAATGTCTCCTTTGACCCCGCCACCGGCATTACGGAGATCGTCAGCAGGAACACCGATGCCTTCCGGGATAACCGGACCAGAATCTCACCACTGCTGGTCTGGCATCCGTCCGAATTCTCCCGCCTGCGGGTCCAATACAATTATGACTGGACGGCCCGCCTGCAGAAGGATGCCCATACGGTGTGGTTCGGGGCCGAGTTCCTTTACGGCGCGCATCCCGCGCACAAATATTAACGAAAGGAGAACCGCCATGACGCGATTGTTTTGGAAATGGGGATTATTAGCCCTGGGGATGGGGGTGATGGCCCTGCTCCCGCCGATGCCTGACGGCCTGGCCCAAGACGCGGCCGCGCCTCTTAAGGTCTGCGCCACCGTGCCGGAATTGGGCAGCCTGGTGAAGGAGATCGGCGGCAACCAGGTGGCGGTCACCGTGTTCGCCAAGGGCACGGAGAACCCTCACTTTGTGGAGGCCAAACCCAGCTTCATCAAGGACCTGAGCCGGGCGGACCTCTTCGTGCAGCTCGGGCTGGAAATGGAACGGGGCTGGGCGCCGGGTCTCCTGCAAAATGCCACCAACGGCCGGGTCCTGCCGGGGGCCCCGGGATTCCTGGACGCGTCCGCGGCCATTACTCCCCTGGAGATCCCCAGCGGTACGGTGGACCGTTCCCTGGGCGATGTTCATCCTTACGGCAACCCCCATTATCTCTCCGATCCCCTAAACGGCCTGAAAGTGGCGGCCTTAATCCGGGATAAGCTGGCGGAACTGCGGCCCGGACAAAAGGCTTACTTCCAGGAACGCTATCAGGTTTTTCGGCAGAAGCTGGGCACGGCCTTGGTGGGGGATAAGCTGGCCAAGAAATACGACTTCGAAAAACTGGCAATTCTCTACGAGCACGGCAAACTTCTGGACTTTCTCAAACAACAGGGAGACCAGGCCCTCCTGGGCGGCTGGCTGGGGCAGATGCTGCCTTACTACGGCGTCAAGGCGGTGGCGGACCATAACATCTGGCCATATTTCGGCCATCGATTCGGGATCGAAGTGGTGGGATTTATGGAGCCCAAACCCGGGGTCCCTCCCACCACCAGGCACCTCACTGAATTGATCAAAATGATGCAAGCCGAAAAAGTCAAACTGATCCTGGCGTCTCCTTTTTTCGATCCCCGCCATGCGCAGTTTCTGGCCGGCAAGACCGGGGCCAGGATCGTGGAAATGGCCCACCAGGTGGGCGCCCGCCCCGGCGCGGGCGATTACCTGGGTATGACGGATTATAATGTGCGGCAATTGGCATCGGCCTTAAAACATGGCTAACTTAATGAATGATTCCTTTCTGCTGAAAACCGCAGGCCTGCACCTGGGCTACGGGCGCCTGCCGGTTTTACAGGAGGTTAATCTCGAAATCAGGCCGGGTGAGTTCTGGTTTTTCCTGGGCCCCAACGGCGCGGGCAAGACCACCCTGCTCAAGGCCCTGCTGGAGGAGATCAGGCCGCAGCAAGGCCGGATTCTCACCGCCCCGGAGCTTTATCGCCGGGAAAACCTCGGTTTTGTCCCCCAGCGCTGTGACCTTAATCCCACTCTGTCCACCACCGTGCGCGAGTTCGTCCTGTTGGGGCTGGTGGGCATAAGGGCGAACTCCCGGGACCGGGAGGCGCGCTTGGACTGGGCCTTGGATAGGGTGGGGCTGGCGGGAATGGCGGGAAAGGACTACTGGTCCCTTTCCGGGGGCCAGCGCCAGCGGGCCTTGGTGGCCCGGGCCCTGGTGCGCCGCCCCCGGATTCTTTTTCTGGACGAACCCACCAAAGGTCTGGACCTGGCCGCAGAAGACGCACTTATGCAATCCCTCACCGATCTGAACCGCAGGGAATCTCTCACTGTGCTCTTTATCACCCATGATCTCACCCTGGCGGCGCGCTATGCCTCCCACGTGGCGTTGTTCCATAACGGCAAGGTGGAAGGCGGCCCCATCGCCGAAGCCATGAACCCCGAAAGGCTATTAACCACCTATGGAGTACCCATAGCTGTTTCCCAGGAAACCGCAGGGAAGGTGACCATCAGCATGGGAAAGGGGACAGATAACTCATGATCGAAAACTTCCTGTCCTCCTGGCATCTCTTTCACAACTCTTATCTGGCCGGATGGTTGATCGGCTTGATTTTGGCCTTGATCGGAGTTTTGGTGGTGGCCCGCAATCAAATCTTCATCGGGGTGGCGGTCTCCCAGGCCTCTGCCTTGGGGATTGCCTTGACCATGTGGCTGGGGGCCGAACTGCCTACCGGCCTCCTCCTGGGCTTCACTGCGGAATCCCTGAGCCCGGTTATGGCCGTAATCTTCTCGATGATTGCCGCCTTGCTTACCGTCCCCGGGGGAGAAACGGGCAAGGAGACGCCGGAGGCCATTACCGGCTGGGTCTATCTCTTTGCGGCCAGCGCCGCGATTCTCATCGTCTCTCACAGCCCGTTGGGCCTGGAAGAGATTTACCGGCTGCTCTCCTCAAGCATCATTGGCGCCGGCGCTAACGATGTCTGGATATTCATGGTTTTTCTGTTGTTCACTGCCATATTTATAGGAATCAGCCACAGACGGCTGTTGCTCTTCACCCTGGACCCGGCCATGGCCGCAGCCGTGGGCATGAAGATCAAGTTATGGGGCCTTCTCATATCCGCCGTCTTGGGATTGGCCGTGGGCCTGGCCATTCGCACCTCCGGGATGCTTTACACTTTCGGTTGCCTGGTGCTGCCCGCGCTGGTCGCCAAGAGTCTATGCCGGCAAGTACGGGCCATGTTTGTGGTTTCTCCCCTGGTTTCCCTGGGAGCCGGAGTTTTTGGCTTTATCCTGGCCAACCACTATGATTTCCCCCCGGCCCAGATGACCGTGGCCTTGCTTTGCCTCTGCCTGTGCCTGGCCTGGGTCTGGCGCCGGATTTGCCGCGAGTTGAAAAAGGTCTTCTAGAAAAAAGGTTTCTCAGACGGGGAACTTTTCCAGTCAGAACTGCATTTTTCTCTTCTTAACTTGATAAGCCACACCGTGCGGCAAGCTATACTGATGTTTCACTTTCTCGGATAGCTCCAAACACATTTCCACCCCTAAGAATTCTCCGCCCCATTTTGCACCAGGCATCGAGTACCCATTTCGGCAGCACATAATTTTTAAAGGCCCATCTTGACAAAGATTAACATGTGTTACATATTTAACTCATGTCACAGAATATATTTAATTGGCTCCTCTTCTTTTATACCGTTCCGGCCAAACCGGGGAACCTGCGGATGAAGGTGTGGAGAAGGCTGCTCAAGATGGGAGCCGCCTCCCTGAAAGGTTCGGTCTATATCCTGCCCTTTTCCGAGGACCATCAGGAAGCCCTGCACTGGCTCACGGGAGAGGTCTCCAGCCTGGGTGGGGAGGCCGCGTTCGCTAAAGTGGAGCGGATCGAAACCATGGGTGATGAGGAGATAGTGGCTCTGTTCCAGGCGCAGCGGGAGAATGACTACGTCCCCATCGCCGCGGCTCTGGAAGCTCTGGAGGTCCAATTGAGCTCCCTGGAGCAACAGCCGGACATAAAGGGACTGGAGCGGGTTAAAGGGGCCTTTCAAAAGCTGCATAAAGACTTCCGGGCCGTACAGGGCCTCGATTTTTTCCATTGTCCCCCGGGAGCCGTCCTGCAGAAACGGCTGGAGAGCTTTGAGGAGAGGTTCACGAAGCTCGCCGCCCAGCCCCGGGAAAAAAGGGCGAAACCGGCAGGTCCCCGGAGCAAGGAAGACTACCAGGGCAAGGTCTGGGTAACCCGCCGGCGCCCCTTTGTGGACCGCATGGCCTCGGCCTGGCTCATCCGCCGTTTCATCGATCCCCAGGCCCGGTTCGAGTTTCTGGAGTCGGACCGGATGGCTGCCGCGGTTCCCGGCGGCGTTTCGTTTGACGTGCCGGACGGTGATTTTACCCATGAACAGGATCGCTGCACCTTCGAGGTGCTGCTGGAGGCCTTCGGCCTGCGGGGGAAAGCCCTCCGGAAGATTGCCGAAGTGGTCCACGATCTGGACCTCAAAGACGGCAAGTTTGCCAATCCCCTGGCCAGCGGCGTGGAAAGCATCCTTTTGGGCATCCGCAAAACGGCCCAAAACGACGACGCTGCCCTGGAGGAAGGTATTGCAGTTTTCGCACGGCTTTATGCCGCGTTATCTAAATAATCGACTCAACAAGGAGACACTCCATGAAAGACGTATCCATCATAGTGGCGCAGCTCATGGCCGCTTCCGCCCGCACGGCCCCTAAGGCCGGAGGCAAGGATTTTCTGGAGATCGTGGTGATCCAGGCGGATGAAGACCTGAAAAAAATCGCCCAGGCCATGAAAGACTATGCGCCCCGGAGCACCAACGAGGCTTATTGGCTCAGGGACGCGGCTAATATCGAAAATTCCCAGGCCCTGGTCCTCATCGGTTTGAATAAATCGGCCCCCGCGGGTTACGACTGCGGCGGCTGCGGCTACCCCACCTGCCAGGAGTTCGCCAAAAACCGGGAAGTGCGGGAAAAGGAAATGGGCTACACCGGCCCCCACTGCATCATGCGCATGATGGACATCGGCGTGGCCCTGTCTTCAGCGGCCAAGACCGCATCTCTTCACAACGTGGACAACCGGGTGCAGCAGCGGGTGGGGGCCGCGGCCCGGGCTTTGGGCTATATTCAGGCGGAAGTGGCCATGGGCATCCCGGTGAGCATCAGCGGCAAGAGCATCTTCTTTGACCGGCCCACCGCGGCCAAACATTGACAAAGCCTGGGGGAGGGGGGTGCCCACGGGCTGGAAGCCCGTGCTACCGGGGCCGCAGGCCATTACCCCCTCCCCCAGACCCCCTCCCCCAATCCCTTTAGTTTATTAATGGGAGGGGAAAGGGGGCCTAGGGGGGTGGGGATTTTGGTCCCCAAGTCCTTCTCTTAAGAAAAATATACGTTGCGAGAATAATGAATATGGCGATTTTGAATCAATATAATTCCCTGTGCGCCGTGGGTTTCCTGGCCCGGTTCTCCTATGCCCTGGCCCGGACCCCGGTGCTTCCCTTGTTCGCTCTTTACTTAGGGGCCGGGCCTGAGGCCATCGGCTTCATTGTAGGCATCTCCACGGTCACCGGCATCTTTTTCAAGTTGCCCGCAGGCGCCTTGTCCGACATCATCGGCCGTAAGAAGACGTTGCTGGCGGGATTGGTGGTCTTCGCGGCCATGCCCTTCACTTACCTTCTGGTGACTAATTATCAGCTTCTCCTCCTGATCCGCTTCCTCCACGGCTTCGCCACCGCCATTTACGGGCCGGTGGCCATGGCGGTGGTGATGGACGCGGCAGGGGGCAGAAAAGGGGAGATGCTCTCCTGGTTTTCCTCGGTGACCATCATCGGCAACCT
>DYJG01000079.1 GCA_020723225.1 Desulfobacca acetoxidans
GGGGATTTTCAGGCGCTTATAAAATCCCCCCGGCCCCCTTTAGAAAAGGGGGAGTATTTTTAATGCCTTTCGAAGCTGATTCAAGATGACGATTGAACAAGGTTTGAAATGACTTCTATTGATCTGTTTTTTCACTGGCCACTGGCCACTGGCCACTGACCACTATTCAAATAGTTATGCTGAAGCTAACCCTCAGAAACGTCCTCCGCCACCCCTTAAGGGCCGCGCTCACAATCCTGGGCATGGCCCTGGCCATCCTGGCTTTTGCCCTGCTGCGCACCATGGTGGAGGCCTGGTACGCAGGGGTGGACGCGTCCTCGCCGGTGCGCCTGGTAACCAGAAACGCGGTGAGCCTGATGGCCGACCTCCCGGTCTCCCACTCGGCCAAGATCAGGGCCCTGCCCGGGGTCACCGGCGTGGGCCACGCCTACTGGTTTGAGGGCATTTATGTGGACAAAAAGCATTTTTTCCCCCAGTTTGCCGTCTCCATGCCCGGATACCTGGACCTGCTGCCGGAACTGCTCCTGCCCCAGGACCAGCGGCTGGCCATGAACCGGGACCGCCAGGGCGCGATTGCCGGCCGCAAGCTCGCGGCCCGCTTCGGCTGGAAGGTGGGGGACAGCATCATCCTCAAGGGCACTTACTTTCCCGGGGATTATCAACTCAACATCCGGGGGATTTACCGGGGCCGGGACCCCAGCACCGACGAAACCATGCTCTTGTTTCATTGGGATTATCTAAATGAGCAGATGAAAAAACTGGCCCCGGAGCGGGCGGACAAGGTGGGCTGGTTCCTGGTGCAGATCTCCTCCCCGGACCTGGCGGCTCCGGTTTCGGAAAAGGTTGACGCCCTCTTCAAAAATTCCCTGGCCGAAACCCTGACGGAGACGGAAAAGGCCTTCAACCTGGGGTTCGTGGCCATGACCGAAGCCATTCTGGTGGCCATCCAGGCGGTTTCCTGGCTGGTCATCGGCGTAATCCTGCTGGTCTTGGCCAACACCATGGCCATGAGCGCCCGGGAGCGCCTGGGGGAATACGCGGTGCTGAAGGCCATCGGCTTTAGGCCCAAATTCCTCACCGGGGTGATCATGGGCGAATCCCTGGTCCTGGCCTTAGGCGGCGGCATCCTGGGCCTGTCCTTGACGCCCCCCATGGTCTGGGCCTTCCCCGACTCGGTGATGCAATACTTCGGGGTCTTTACAGTCACCAACGAAACCCTGGCCGTGGGCCTGGGCCTGTCGCTGGCCGTGGGCGTCCTGGCCGCGGCCCTCCCCGCCTGGCGCGCGGCCAAGGTGGGGATCGCCGCGGCGCTGCGAAGAGTTGGATAACTCCATAATTTTATTGACTATCAACTCTATTTTTGACTATATAAATTGTCATTTAGTTATCCTCTTACTATAATAAAGGGAGAAATTTATGTTTGATGAAGAATTTTACTCAGGTCTTCCAGACGACCCAGCTAGTGCTGCCTTCTATTTAGTCACCCAGTTTGTTAAATTTAATGACAACTTTCCAAACAATACTGAACGATTAAAACAATATGAAAGTTATATTAACGCAGCAGGAATATGCCCAGCTTTTATAGAAATACTAGAAGTGTCTAAGATTGTTCCACAATTAACTCTTACAAGTAGTCATTCTGAAAATATTAAAACCATAGTGGAATTTTTTGCTAATGCTTCAAAAGCCTTCTCTGAGAAAAAGATTAATTTTTTATCTAATCATGCACGAGATATACTTACAAAAAAATTTGAATCGTTAATGATTTATAAATTTACTGAGGGTGATATAAAGCGAATACAAGAGCTAATTAATGAATTAAGAGAAAAAATCAGCGAAAGTGATTTCTTTAGTGATAATCATAAATCAAGATTATTGAAAAGGCTTGAAGAGTTACAAAAGGAATTACATAAAAAGATGTCATCAGTTGACAAATTTTGGGGCTTTGTGATGGATGCCGGGCCTGTTCTTGGAAAATTTGGAAAGGACGCAAAACCGCTATTTGATAGAATAAATGAACTCGCAGAAATTATTTTTCGCGCACAGTCAGTAACACAAGAACTGCCTAGCTCTACCCCTCTGCCTTTATTATTTCACGATAAAATCGAAGAAAAATAAATCCTTTTAGAACTCTTGGGGCTTGGTATGTAAGCCTGCGTGAGCACAGGCGAGACGCCTGTGCCACCAGTTTATTTCCTGTCCCCCAAGCCAGGCATAGGAATGTAAATGAATTTGAATTATTTTCAATTTCAGATAGATTCTGTTCTTAATAGAAAGTTGAGCTCTGACCCCGAAGAATGCCCATCCTCATCTTTTCAGGCGGGTAAAAAGGAGAATTTGCGCCAAATGAGAAGATTGGCTTTACTTTTAATGGCCGCAGTATTGCTGGCTTGCTTGAATGTCGGCGCTTGTGGCCAGGATTCCCTGGGAAAAGCAGTGGCGTCATTATTCAAGGACCAACAGCAGGTCAAAGAGGTTTCCTATGCCGCCTGGAAGACCGCCAGGGAGGAAGGCCCTCGTGCCTCCCTGAAAAAATCGTCGGAGCATCTGCAAAGGGCAATCGCCTCCGCGGATGCGGCCCCCGAGAAGGCCGCGCCCGATGCCTTTGCCGCCTGGTGGTATAATGTGGCGGCGCAGTATTGGAGTGAGAACGCCGCGAAGAAACCGGAGGGAGATTTGTTTGTCACCCCCGTAGAGGGCATCATCAAAGCCCGGCGGGACCTGGAAAGGGCCCTGGCCTGGGACGCGGAAATGGCCAACCGGTTTCACCAGGAAGCCTATCGGCTTATGGAAAGTTATAAATAAGTCTCAGTTAAATAAGCCCCGAACTTTTATCGATTGCGTCTGCCGCGGTCGCGTCATAATCTATGAGTAAGGGGGGAAATGCTCGTGACTACTCCCAAGGAAGAAACTATCAGTTCCATAATCAAGGCCAAGGAAGAGCTGAACAAAGCCCTGTCAAGCATCGAACAATTGCCTCCTTTTGATCCGCAGAACACCGCGTTCGTGGCCCACCTGTTAAACAACCATCTCACGGTGCTGTCGGGTGTCGCCGAGCTCCTGCAGCTTACCTTAAAGGATTACCCGAACAAAGAAGTGCACTTATGGCTGAGCGGCATGCGGCGAGTCTGCGATTTGATGGCGCATTTAACGCCCAAACTGATAAATGTTCAGTCTTCTGAAGAATATGAGCTAAGGCTCGAAAAGGTGAATCTGGCTCTATTGGTGGAGCGCGCCTGCAATTTCTATCGCCGCATAGTTGAAGCAAAACTGATTAATCTCATTTTCGAGGCGCCTGCCGAAAGCGCTTTTGCCTGGACCGACCGAGTCGCCGTGGCTGCCACTCTGGATAATTTACTGTCGAACGCGATAAAATTCTCGGAACCCGGCAGCAGGGTTTGGGTCACGATTAAGACGGAAACGGAGCATATCCTTTGCGGGGTTCGGGATGAAGGCCCGGGTTTGAGCAGTGATGATCTGGGCAAGTTATTTCAGAAAGGGGTCCGGCTCAGTGCCCAGCCTACCATGGGGGAGCCTTCATCGGGCTACGGGTTGGCGGTGGCCAAGACCCTGGTCGATAAGCTGGGTGGGGAAATCTGGTGTGAGAGCGAATTGGGCCGCGGCTCCTCCTTCTGGATTAAGCTGCCGCGTTTCCAAGAATCATTATTGTTGTTTAATGTGAAAATTTAACATTTTTCTTAGTCAGGCATCCCTCCGGCTCAAAGAAGAAGCAGATTAACGCCATCCAACGACGGGATGCCCTGGAAAAAGGGCAGCGCCCCCATATCGGCCCGGGTATTATCAGGATCCTTGGCTAAAGCGGGATCGCCGGCGTCGATACAGGGGGATTTGGTCCCGTCATTTATTGGATAATTGATCCATCTTAGGTTGAAGTTCCCGCCGGCGGGGTTTACGAAAAGCGGATCAACGGCGATGCATCCGGCGCCGAACCAGCTTTCTCCCGAGCCGTTTTGCACATCGGAGTAGGTCATGGTAATCGGGGCGCTGCCGGCGCCAAAGGAAAAATTGAAGGCATTGGGGGTATTCTGCCAGAGGATGTTGGTGTTCAGCGTGACCGGAGCCGAAGCTTGATCCAAATAAAGATAGATCCCTCCGCCATCAGTCGTCACATTATTTCCGTAAAAGGTATTTTTGAATAGGTTGACCGTACCCTGAGTAGTGGAATAGGAAAGCCCGCCCCCGACATTCGTAGCTCTATTGGCATTAAAGACATTTTTGGAGACGCTGAACGTGGTCGTATTGCCGGCTACGCTCATGCCGCCGCCATTCTGGCCGGCCTGGTTGGCGGTAAAGGCATTGCCCGAAAGGGTGGCCGTGCCGCTCCACATCTCGATGACGATACCGCCGCCGTTTTCACCGCATTGGTTATTGGTGAAGATATTGTCAGCAAAGGTAAGACTGCCGTGGTCCAGATAAATCATGGCCCCGGCGCCGCTGCCGACAGTTGCCCGATTCCCGGTAAAGGTGTTGTTCCTGAAGATTACCGAGCCCCCGGCGTTAAGCCGGACATCGGCTCCTCCGGCTCCCAATCCGGCGCGATTATCGGCGAAGGCGTTATTTTCCAGGGTTACCGTCGAGTTTTCCCCCAGGGGATAGACCATCATGCCGCCCCCGTCCGGGTTGTCGCCGCCGGAGGCGACATTGCCGGTGAAAGTGTTGCCCCGGATATTGATCTGACTGGTGCCATCCGAATACAGCATCGCGCCGCCGCCGTCTCCGAAGTAGGTGCTTCCTCCTGAATTATTTACGCTGTTTTCATCAAAGGTGCAGTTGGTCAGGTTAATAATCCCGGAATTGGTGCCGGTAAACAGCCCTCCCACATTCCCGGAGCTGGCGTTGCGTCTAAAAACGGAGGCGGTGACCGAGATGCCGCCGGTATCGGTGGTCAGGTTGGCGCCGCCGCCGACGCTGCTGCCTCCCGAAGCGGTGCAATCGCTGACCCGGCAATTCCTTAAGGCAATGGCAGCCGAGGTTACGCTTATTTGCAGGCCGCCGCCGTTTTCCGTGGTGGCCCCATGCTGCAATCCGAGGCCTTGCAGCGTGACATCGGCATTGGCGCCGTTGGTGGTGACGGCAAGAATGCGGACGGTGTTTCCGCCATCCAGAATGGTGGTATTGTGGCCCGCGCCGTTGATGGCCAGCGCAAAATTCTCCCCTGAGGAATAATGCAAAGTGGAGGTCACGTTATAGGCGCCGGCCGCGACATTAATGATATCGGCCTCGCCATTGGCGGCTGCGGTGTTGAGGGCGGTCTGAAATTGGGCCGGATTGGCGACATTGAAGGTGGCGCCTAAGGCCGGAGAGATGGAAATGCAGGACAAACAGCCGATGAATGCCAAGACAAACAGTAACGGCACAATTTTCATGGCGAATCCCTCCCTTAACCAAAGATTACGCGGCAACCTGGGCCACCAAGATTAAAGGATGGTTTTGGGACATCCCTCCAAGGTTTAATCCCGAGAGGGTCTCTCCTTCATCAGCCAAATCATTTTAAGGAAGTGTAAGTATAGCACAAATTTACCTCAAAATATATCTTTCCCCTAGGTCGACATGTTAACATATTTCTTAGAGACTTTTATGCCCATCCCCATCTCCTACAGCTACCGCAATCTCCTGGCCCGGCGGCTTACCACCTTCCTCACCGCCGCGCGCATGGCGCTGGTGGTGTTTTTGTTTGCCGCGGTGGCGAAGGTTCCTGCATAACCTCAGACAAAAAGGAGAACCACCATGGATGACTCCAGGGAAACAGACCCGAAAGGTTTAACGAGACGAGAAGCTGTGAAGATTTCGGGGCTGGCCTTGGGGGGGCTGGCCTTCGGTGGGGGCATATTCATCCCCGGAGCGGATAAAACGCAGGCAGACCAACAGTGCAACTGCCCTCCCGGGCCGACGTGCAGTTGGAGCAGCGCCGCCAGATCGCAGAAGTATTCCTACTTCGAGCATCTGGATTGGTTCTATCCTTTCAACGATTCCACACCGACGACCATCACGCCGCTGGGCGAAAATGAGATGCGGATCACGTTCCTGGGTTCATGCATTCCCCCCGTACGTAAGGCCCAGCAGATGATGAGCGTCTTTGTAGAGGTGGGCTGGGACAAAAACACCCATATGCCTTTAGATCAGTTCGTCTTTGACTGCGGCTCCGGGGTGTGCGCCAATTACGGCGCGATGAATGTGGGGTTTGGCAGGATGAACAAGGTCTTCCTGGCCCATCTGCACGGTGATCACATGAGCGACTTGACCCATATCTACTGCTTCGGACCCTCGGCAGACCGCAAGTCTCCCCTGTACGTCTGGGGACCTTCAAGGTCCGGGTTAGTCTGGTATAATCCTGATTATCCTAAGGACCCCACCGTCTGCGGACCATATAATGACGGCACGGCAGATTATTGCGACGCGCTCCGGAAAGCCTGCCGGTGGCACTCGGAGAGCTTCAGCTTTCAAACCACCAGCTATCCCGGCTACCCCACACAAAATCAAATTAAAAATCGCTGGGGATTGCCGTGCCTGCCCACCCCCGTAGGAGACGATCCTTGGGGCGACGCCTATGCCCTGGTCCCCATTGAGCTGGACTGGACCCAGTACGGGCAAGATCCCACAAAAAACATCGCCTACCAAAACTCAAAAACACGGGTGAAGATAACCCACTGGCCGGTGATCCATACCCGCATGGGCTCCATCGGCTACAAGCTCGAGTGGTGGCCGTCAAAGAAGGACTTGTGGGATCCGGCAAAAGCCATCTCTATGATCTACACCAGCGACACCAAACCCGAATACCACAGCCTCAACCAGGCTATTAACGGGGGCAAGGGCGTGGATGTGTTCATCCACGAGATGATCGTTCCGGCGCAGGTGTGGGCCATGAAGAATGAGCATCTCGACGAGCTTCCCCCGTTTGATGACCCCGGGGTCGAAAACTTGACAACGATCCAGAATAGCTCCCATAGTCCCCAGGGGGCATTCGGCTACCTTCTCAGCCAGATCGATCCCCGTCCGCGCCTCACGGTCGCCACGCATTTCCCCGTGGCCGATGACACGGTCTCATGTGCCATGAAAAGCGTCCAGAAGCATTGCAAAGTCTATCAGGGCAATGATCCGCGCCCCAGACTCGGCGCCCGTATCACTTGGTCCTTCGACCTCCTGGTGATCACGGTAACCAAAAATAAGATCATTGAGCGAAGAGGCTACGTCTCGGATTACGGCTTCTCCCCCACGGTCAATTTGCCTCCCGGCACGCCGAACACTCCGAAATATTGGACCTACGCCAAAAATCCGGATGGGAGTATAAATTACAATAAAAAGGTCGGTGATCCATACGCCCAGATTGACCCCTCGACGGAGATACTGGATTGTGACGGCAATAAGTGTAACTACCGGGATGACGGGTATTGATTGTTGCGATCTCATGGAATACATTTCTTCACGTCCACCTCTGGAAAGCCTGGGCCACCAAAAACTGACCCCTGGCCCCTGATCCCTGGCCTCTAAAATGCCCATACCCATCTCCTACAGCTACCGCAATCTCCTGGCCCGGCGGCTTACCACTTTTCTTACCGCCGCGGGCATGGCCTTGGTGGTCTTTGTCTTTGCCGCGGTCTTGATGCTGGCCGAGGGACTGCGCCAGACGTTGGTATCCACCGGCTCCTATGACAACGCCATGGTGCTTAGGGCCGGGACCGAAACCGAGGTGCAGAGCGTCCTGGACCGCAACCAGGCGGGTATCGTCGCGTCCCAGCCGGAGATCGCCACCGGGAAGGAGGGGCCTCTGGTGGCGTCTGAAGCCATCATCCTGGTGAACCTGCCCCGGCGGGGCACGGGCCAGCCCGGGAACGTCATGATCCGGGGGGTGCAGCCGCCGTCTTTCGCTCTCCGCCGGGAGGTGCGTCTGGCCCAGGGCCGCTGGTTCAATCCGGGCTCCAACGAGATCGTGGCCGGCCTCCAGATCGCCCAGCGCTACCAGGGCGCGGGGCTGGGCGAGACGATGCGCTTCGCCATGCGGGACTGGCGGGTGGTGGGGGTCTTCGACGCGGGCAACACCGGGTTCAACTCGGAAATCTGGGGGGACGTGGAACAGCTTCTCCAGGCCTTCCGGCGCACGGCCTTCTCGTCGGCCACTTTGCGCCTCAGGGACCCGGAGGCTTTCGACGGTTTAAAGGCCCGGCTGGAGTCCGACCCCCGGCTGCCGGTGCAGGTGCGCCGGGAGGTGGAATTCTACGAGGCTCAATCCCGGCGGCTGGCGGACTTCATCCGCCTCCTGGGGCTGGTGCTCACCGCCATCTTCGGCCTGGGCGCGGTCCTGGGGGCGATGATCACCATGTACGCCCAGGTGGGGACCCGCATCAACGAGATCGGCACCATGAGAGCCTTGGGGTTTCAGCGGCATCATATCCTCATCGCCTTTTTGCTGGAAGCCGCGCTCCTGGGGGCCCTGGGGTGGATCATCGGCATGCTCCCCGCGTCGCTGTTGAATTTCATCACCCTGTCCACCATCAACTGGTCCAGCTTCGCGGAGATCACCTTCCGCTTCACCCTGACCCCGGAGATTCTGCTGAAAAGCCTGGCCTTCGGCCTGGGCATGGGCCTGGTGGGGGGGATGCTGCCGGCGCTCAAGGCGGCGCGGCTGCCGTTGATTGATGCCTTAAGGGCGGTGTGAAGGTTTAATAATGAACGATTACGAAAGAATTGCGGCGGGCGGGAGGGGAAAAATGGTCGGGACGACTGGATTTGAACCAGCGACCCCAGCGTCCC
>DYJG01000750.1 GCA_020723225.1 Desulfobacca acetoxidans
GCGTTCGGCGGCAATATCATGGCCACCATCATCACGCCCAGGACTTATCCCCAGATGGCCACGGCCCGGCCCGGGACGTTCAAGCCACTAGCCGCGGTCGAGAGCAACAACGACGGCCAGGTGATCCGGGTGGAATTCACCCCCGGAGAGACCTCGCCCCGGAGCCGTTTTCTGTCCACGGTGGCGGAAATCAAAGAGCGGGTGCCCCTGGCCGGCGCGGAGGTGATCGTCGCCGGCGGCCGGGGCCTGAAGGACGCTAAGAATTTTCGCCTCCTGGAAGAGCTGGCCGACCTCTTGGGCGGCGCGGTGGGCGCCACCCGGGCCGCGGTGGACGCGGGTTGGATCGCTTATCCCCAACAGATCGGCCAGACCGGCAAGACGGTGTCGCCCAAGCTCTATATCGCCTGCGGCATCAGCGGCGCGGCCCAGCACCTGGTGGGCATGCAATCCTCGGATTTCATCGTGGCCATCAACAAGGACCCGGCCGCGCCCATCTTTCAGGTGGCGGACGTGGGCCTGGTGGGGGACGTCCTGGAAATCGTCCCGGCGCTGATCCAGGAAATCAAAAAAGGAAAATAGGGACAGACACTATTTTTTATTTACGGCAACGGAGACTAAAGACCAGAAGTTAAAAAATAGTGTCTGTCCCCATTTTCCCTTTTGAAAAAATTGTAACAAACCTCTTTCAATTTCCGGCGATTCGTTTTATTAAAGTTAGATAATTTGTTAGGACTGAAACGAGACCACCCCCTTGGCGCGGCGGTAAAATCAAGGTATATTCCCAAGTCGATCTGATGACCGAAAACTCAAGCGTAGCTCTGGTAACCGGCGCGGCCCGGGGCATCGGCCGGGCCATCGCCCTGGCCCTGGCCCGGCCGGGCTTGATCTTGTATCTCAATGACGTGGTCATCGGCGACGAGGCCGAGGCCACCCGGGATGAAGTGGCGGCCCAGGGCGCGGACGCCCGGCTGCTCCAATTCAACGTGGCCGACACGGCCGCGGTGCAGGCGGGCATCGACCGGATCATGAGTGAGAGCGGCCGCCTGGACCTGCTGGTGAACAACGCGGGCATCACCCGGGACAACTTGGTGATGCGCATGAAAGAAGAAGATTGGGACCGGGTCCTGGAGGTCAATCTCAAGGGAGCCTTTAACTGCATCCGGGCCGCGGCCAAACCCATGGTTAAGCAGCGGAGCGGGCGCATT
>DYJG01000080.1 GCA_020723225.1 Desulfobacca acetoxidans
GAGCGCATCATCCGGGCCTCCAGCAACGAGGGGGACGTGGTCCTGGACCCCTTCTGCGGTTGCGGCACTGCGCTCATCGCCGCGGAGAGGTTAAAGCGCCGCTGGCTGGGCATCGACATCACCCACCTGGCCATCACCCTGATCAAGAACCGGCTCCACGACACCTTCGGCCCGGAGCTGGCCCCTTACGAGGTCATCGGCGAGCCCGCGGATTTGCCCAGCGCCCAGGCCCTGGCGGAGGTCAACCGCCACCAGTTCGAGTATTGGGCCTTAGGCCTGGTGGACGCCCGCCCCGGCCAGGACAAGAAAAAGGGCGCGGACTCCGGGGTGGACGGCATCATCAATTTCCAGGACGACAACAGCGGCATCTATAAAAAAGTAGTGCTCCAGGTGAAGTCCGGCCACGTCGCGGCCGCTCAAGTGCGGGACCTGAAGGGCGTGCGGGAGCGGGAAAAGGCGCCCATCGCCGCGCTTTTAACTCTCAAGCCTCCAACCCGGCCCATGAAAGAAGAGGCCGCGGCCGCGGGTTTTTACGAGCCTGAGCACTTCCCCGGCCACCGCTATCCCCGGCTGCAAATCCTGACCATCGCCGAGTTGCTGGCCGGGCGCACTCTGGAATACCCCCGGTTCGCGCCCTCCGGCACCTTCAAAAAGGCCGCCCGCCGGGGCCGGGACCCGGGGGAGAACCAGGAATCGCTGTTGTGACCCCCCCTCCCTCCTGACTCGTTCCCAAGCTTTGCTTGGGAACGCACTTGGCTGCGAAGCTGGGCTTCGCCACCCTTGCTTCATCGGAGGCGTTGAAGAAGCAGAGCTTCTTAAGCAAGCGGGTTCCCAAGCAAAGCTTGGGAACCAGAAGAAAGACGCAAAGGCGCAAAGTAAGGCGCAAAATTTCGAAAAGGGCCGGCACAGAGGCCCGCCCCACCATTAATAAAACCGAAGACCCAAGACCAAAGACCACAGACCAAAGACCCAAGACCGAAGACCAAAGACCAAGAACCGAAAACAGAAAACAGCAAACAGAAAACCGTCTTTTAATGATCCCTTTCTACAAAACCGCGTCCATCCTCTTCGGCCTCCTGGGCTGGCCTTATTTTTACTGGCACCTGAAGCGCCGGGGCCGGGGGGAGAGTTTTCTGCCCCGCCTAGGCCTGTGTTTGCCCCCCCCTCCCCCGCCCGGCAGCCCCCGCATCTGGCTGCACGGGGTGTCGGTGGGCGAGATTCTGGCCGCAGCGCCCCTGGTCCGGGAACTGAAAAATCTTCTCCCCCAGGCCTCGCTCATCGTCACTACCGGCACGGAGACCGGCCAGGCCGTGGCCCGGAAAAGCTTCCCTCCTTTGGGCGCGCAGGTTTGCTACTTCCCCCTGGACATTCCCTGGGCCGTATCCCGCTATTTGCGCCATTTCCGGCCCCAGGTCTTTGTAACTCTGGAGTCGGAGCTCTGGCCCAATTTCCTGAGCCAGGCTCATAAAGCAGGCGTGCGCCTGGCCCTGGTCAACGGCCGCGTGTCCGATAAAACCTTCAGGAGATATCTTAAATATAGGCGATATATAATTGATATATTGGAGAATATAGAGCTATTCGCCGCCGGTTCCCCCCAGGATTACGAGCGCTACCAGGCATTAGGCATCACCCCCGGGAAACTTCATCTCACCGGCAATCTCAAGATCGACCGGCTGCTGCAATCCCGGGAACCGGTAAAAGTCTCGGAATTCCGTCAACTTCTGCAATTGCCTGAGGAATCTGCGGACCGGCTTCCCGTCTTCCTGGCCGCGTCCACCCACCCCGGGGAAGAAGACGTGGTCCTGGAGACCTATCAAGCCTTAAGGTCCCCCTACCCTGCCCTCCTGCTCCTGCTGGCGCCCCGCCATCCGGAGCGGGCCCCGGAACTGGGCCGGCTGCTGAAACAATTTCATCTCCAGTTCCACTTATTCAGCAGCCTGAAGTCCGGCAATGAAACCCGCGTTCACCCCGTAGTCATTATCGACACCATCGGCGACCTCTTTTCCCTCTACGGCCTGGCGAACGCGGCCTTTGTGGGCGGCAGCCTGGCGGACCACGGCGGCCAGAACATCCTGGAGCCCGCGGCCTGGGGCCTGGCCCCCATCTACGGCCCCCATCTCCAAAACTTCCGTTGGGCGCAAAATATCCTGGAAGAAGCCGGGGCCGGGATCATGATCAAGAACGTTCCCACCCTGACCGCGGCCCTGCGCCGCCTCCTGGACCGCCCGGAAGAGCGCCGCGCCCTGGGGGAACGGGCCCGGGCCGCGCTCACCCCCCACCAGGGCGCAGCCCGCCGCCAAGCGGAGCTGATTGTGCAGTTAGCCGTAAGCAGTGAGCAGTAAGCAGTAAGCAGTAAACAGTAAGCAGTAAGCAGTGAGCCGATATTTCTCTGCGCTCTCTGCGTCTCTGCGGTTAATTTACTAATTATTTACCGCAGAGACGCAGAGGACGCAGAGAGAGTGGAAAATTTCCGTCAAATAGGATATATATTGAGAAAATAAAGGAAATTTCTTGCTCTGAATGATGAAACAAGACCTTAAACTATATTTCCGTCTCCTGGGTTATCTCAAGCCCGTGCGGCTGCGCCTGGCGGTGGCCACGGGCGCCATGCTGGCGGTTTCCGGCCTCACTGCCTTGTTGGCCTATCTGGTGAAACCCGTGCTGGACGACGTCTTTTTCGCCAAACGCGCGGACATGCTCTATCTGCTCCCCATCTTGGTGGTGATTCTTTATTTCATCAAGGGGATTATGACCTACACCCACCAATACCAGATGAGCTATATCGGCAACGGCACCATCAACCGCCTGCGGGACGAGCTTTTCGCCCACATCCAGCGGCAGCCGCTCTCTTTTTTCGACCATCAGCCCTCCGGCGAATTGATGAGCCGGGTGGCGTACGACGTCAATATGCTCCAGGAGTCGGTGACCAAGGTGGTCACCGGCTTTTTCAAGGACGCGTTCACGGCCGCGGGCCTCACGGTGATCATCTTTTACCGGGAATGGCGACTGGCGTTGATGGCCCTGGTCGCCTTCCCCCTGGCGGCTCTGGTCATCGTCCGGGTGGGGAAAAGGCTGCGCCGCATCTCCATCATCACCCAGGAGGCCATGGCCCGGCTTTACACCATCCTCCAGGAGTCCATCGCCGGCCAACGCATCGTCAAGGCCTTTGTCCGGGAGGATTATGAAAGCGAGCGTTTCGCCCGGCAAAACCTGGCGTATTTCCAGGCCCGGGTGCGGCAGACTGCCACCCGGGAGCTGACCCCCCCCACCATGGAGCTGCTGGGCGCGTTGGGGATGGCGGGCATCATTTTTTACGGCGGCTACAACGTCATCCAGGGGACTTCCACCCCCGGAACTTTTTTTTCCTTTCTGGCCGCGCTGTTGATGCTCTACCAGCCCATCAAGGGCCTGAGCGGCGTGCACAACACCATCCAGGAAGGGCTGGCCGCGGCCCAGCGGGTCTTCGGCCTCTTAGACCTGGAGCCGGCCATCCAGGACCGTCCGGGGGCACAAACCCTGCCCCCCATCTCCCGGGAGATCGTCTACCAGGGGGTGTCCTTCACCTATGACGACCGCCCCGTGCTCCAGGACCTCGACCTGACGGTGCGCCGGGGGGAGATGCTGGCCCTGGTGGGTCCCAGCGGCGCAGGCAAAACCACGCTCTTAAACCTCCTGCCCCGGTTCTACGAGGTCAGCCGGGGGGCGATTTTGATTGACGGCCATGATCTCCGGGAGGTCACCCTGGCGTCTTTAAGGGCCCAGATCGGCCTGGTGACCCAGCAGACCATCCTGTTCAACGACACCGTGCGCTACAACGTGGCCTACGGCCGCATCGAGGCCGGGGAAGAGGAGATCGTCAACGCCCTTAAGGCCGCGTACGCCTACGACTTCGTGCAAAAACTCCCCCAGGGGCTGGACACCATGATCGGCGAGCAGGGGGTGCGGCTCTCAGGCGGCGAGCGCCAGCGCCTGGCCATCGCCCGGGCCTTGCTCAAGGACCCGCCCATCCTGATTTTAGATGAAGCCACGTCCTCCCTCGACTCCGAAGCCGAACGGGAGGTGCAGCAGGCCCTGGACCGGCTGATCAAGGGCCGCACCACCCTGGTCATCGCCCACCGCCTCTCCACCGTGCGCAACGCCCACCGCATCATCGTCCTGGCCGACGGCAAGATCGCCGAAGCCGGCTCGCACCCGGAACTGATGCAGCAGGACGGCCTCTATAAGCGCCTCTACGAAATGCAGTTCAGGGAGGAGGAAGTGGAGGAGGCGGAGGAGGAGTTGAAAAGGGAGACGGGGACGCTCCAGGAAGCCCGCTCTGTGGTCCATAAATAATAGGCCCATGACCCTGCTCAGCAAAATCATCCTTTATACTGACCTGATCTTGATGGGTTTATTGGGGATCGTAATCTGGGGCTGGCAACTGCTGGTTCTGTGTGGTCGAGCCATGAAGAACCCTGACGGCAGCGTGGATGATTGGCATGAACAAAAGATTTTATACGGTATGGCCCTGGCGGATCTGACCATAGCCGTGCCGGTGACCTTAAGCGGCATCATCCTCATCTTTTGGGGATGGGGATTAGGGTATTATCTTACCGGGTTGGCGAGTTTTTGGTGGGTCTGGGCCAATGTGATGACTACCACCAACAGTTTGCGTTTTGAAAAACCCCGAATTACCTTTGTCTGGTTTGTTACCTTCCCCTTGGGCGCGGTTTTAGGGGCAATCTATATTATCTGGTCCATCGTCCATTTTGAGGAGATATTCCGGAAATTATATTGATATGCCAAGATATTCGGGACATGCACTTATCTGTTATCTCGTTCCCAAGCTCCGCTTGGGAACGCAAATTTTTGGCCGAAGCTCTGCTTCGGCAACGTTGGGAAATGCTATCTCCTTGGAATTATGGAAATAATAACTGATCCATAGGCTCACCCGTATACCAGGAAAAGCGCGTAGGGTAGGCGTCTCTCCCGCCACAGTACCGCACAGGCGAGACGCCTGTGCCACCAGGTCACCGGAACTTTTCAGAGCAATGAAAAAGACACCATCAAACATTTAAATGAAACATGCGCGTCTCCCTGCAAAACCTCTTTGACCGTCTCCAGGACCAGGAAAGGGCCCCTACCCCCGGTTGGCTTCTAAAGACCCTGGCTGCATCCCTGGCGGGTTTTTACGGTCTGGGAGCAAGAACCCGCCGGGCGCTTTATACCCAAGGCTGGCTAAAGTCTAAGCGACTTCCCGCGCCGGTCATCAGCATTGGCAACCTCACCGTGGGGGGCACCGGGAAGACGCCCATGACCGCCTGCCTGGCCCGGCTTTTTCAGGGGCAGGGCTATAAAATCGCCATTCTCAGCCGGGGCTACGGGGGGACGGCCAAGGGCGTGACCCGCATCTCCGATGGTAAGCAAATTTACGCCCGGCCCCCGGCCGCGGGAGAAGAAGCCTACTGGCTGGCCCGGACCCTGCCCGGCGTCGGCGTCTATACCGCGCCGGAACGCCATGCCGCGGGCCTGGCCGCCTGGCGGGAGATGACGCCGAACCTTTTCCTCCTGGACGACGGCTTCCAGCATTTCCAACTGCACCGGGACCTGGACGTGGTCCTCCTGGACGCGGACGCGCCCTTCGGCAACGGTTATCTGTTGCCCCGGGGCCCTTTAAGGGAGCCGCTGGCCGCGCTGGCCGCGGCCCGGGTGCTGGTGCTGACCCGCTACCGGCCCGAAAAGCACCGGGACCGGCTGGAGTCTTTGCAAACAAGGTTTCCCGGAAAAACCATCCTCACCGCGGCCATCATGCCCACCAGAGTTTTTGTTTTTCCGGAAGAGCAGGAAATGCCTTTGCAAGGTTTGCGTCAACAAAACCTTTTTGCCTTCGCGGGCCTGGCCCGGCCCCGGGTCTTTTATGACACCCTCCGGGACCTGGGGGTGAATCTCACGGGCTGCCGGGACTTCCCGGACCACCATCCTTTCAGCGCCCATGACCTGGACTTCCTGGCAACCGAAGCCCGATCCCTGGGCGCCGCGGGCCTGATCACCACCGCCAAGGACTGGGCCAGGCTGGGAGAAAAATGGGATTATTCTCTGCCTCTCCGGGTCCTGGAGGTGGAGGCGCAACTGGACGCGGGTGGAGAGGAGGCAATATTACAGATTTTAGGGGAGGCGTCCGAGCGGGGCCATGTTTCCCTACGGGCTGTCGGCGATGATGTCACCAAGATTTCCGAAAACCTTCCTTTAAGTCCCCCTTTTTTAAAGGGGGATTTAGGGGGATTTTCCGGCGCCAACACCCCCCGAGACTCTTCGTCGTCGTCGGCGGCTCAGAATGACAGAAAAGAATCCTTGTCCTATCCCCTCCCCCCGGAAGTCCAACAACGTTTCCAGGAACTGCAAGTGCGGGGGAGATGGCAGGGCGCCCCGGCCTCCGTGGAGCGCGTCCTGGTCCGGGCCCCCAACTGGGTGGGTGACGCGGTCATGGGCCTGCCAACTTTAGCCGGTGTGCATGCCCTGTTCCCCCAGGCGCGAATCACGGTCCTCGCCGCGCCCCGGGTGGCCCCGCTCTTCGCGGGCCAACCCGGAGTGTCTGAAGTGTTAGTCTATCCTTCCGGCCTCGCTAAATGGCGCACGCTCTGGCAGTTGCGTCGGTCAAAAGGCATTTGCCGAATTACCGAAGACCGAAGACCAAAGACCGAAGACCATTCTTTCGACCTCGCCTTGGCCCTCCCCAACTCCTGGGAGGCCGCCCTAAACCTCTGGCTGGCCGGGGCAAAAGCCCGCCTGGGCTACGACACCCAGGGCCGGGGGCCGCTGCTCAACATGGCCGTTTCCGGAGTAGACCGCCTGGCGGGGCTGCACACGGTCTATTACCTTCTGGGGGTGCTCCAGGGGCTGGGGGGGGTGAAATCCTTTGTTCCGCCCCGGCTCTACCTCCGGGATGAAGAAGTCAGGGCTGCGGGCGAATTATTAATGAGCGAACCCGGGGCCGGCCCCTGGGTGGGCTTAAGCCCGGGCGCGGCCTTCGGCCCGGCCAAACGCTGGCCGCCGGAGCGCTTCGCGGCCTTGGGCGCGGAACTGCAAAAAGAGTTTGGGGTTCGCCTGGTCCTTTTGGGCGGACCGGAAGACTGGCGCGCGGCCGCGGCGGTAAAATCGCAGCTCCCCGGGGCCTTGGACCTGGTGGGGAAGACCACCCTGCGCCAGGCCCTGGGCGTCCTGACGCATCTTAAACTGCTAATCACCAATGATTCCGGGCTGATGCACGCGGCCGCGGCCTTGAGAACGCCTTTAGTGGCCATTTTCGGCTCCACGGACCCCGCGGCCACCGGGCCTTTTACGGACCGGGCTAAGGTGCTGCATCACCCCTTGCCGTGCAGCCCTTGCCTTGAGCGGACCTGTGACCGGGACTATCAGTGTCTGCTGGATATCAGCGTGGAGGAAGTGTTAGACGCTTCTCTGAGCTTATTGCAGGAAGCTTAATAACCTGTTTACCGTTTTTAGAATTAAACTCCTGATGCTCAGTCCTTTAACTTGGAACTTGGAACCAGGAACTTGGAACTTTTCGAACAAAAGGCAGGTCCATGAAACAAATTGCGGTTTTCCTAGACCGGGACGGCACCATCAATGAAGAGATGGGCTACATCAATCATTTAAGCCGTTTCGTCCTCCTGCCCGGGACCGCCGGGGCTATTAAGCGGCTCAATGACGCAGGCCTCAAGGTGGTGGTGGTCACCAACCAATCCGGCGCGGCCCGGGGCTACTTTCCCCCTTCTCTGGTGGAGGAAGTGCACGCCTATCTTCGAGATTTATTGGCCCGGGAAGGGGCGCATCTCGACGCCATCTATACCTGCCTCCACGGCCCCCGGGCCGGCTGCCGCTGCCGCAAGCCCCAACCGGGCTTGCTTCTCCAGGCTGCGGCGGACCTTAATTTGGATCTGGAGCGTTCCTACCTGGTGGGGGACCGCTACAAGGACCTCCAAACCGGCGTTAATGCCGGGGCCAAAGGGATTTTAGTCCTCACCGGCTATGGCCGGGGGGAGTACGAATATTTGGGCCGCACCTGGGGCGCGGCGCCGGCCCATATCGCCGGGGACTTACTGGACGCCTCGGCCTGGATCATCAACGACTTGAAACTATGAAGCTTCAGGATTTGCCTTAACCGTGAAATCTCTTGGCTCTCCCCGTATCCTGCTGGTCAAACTCAGCTCCTTCGGCGACGTGCTGCACACGCTGCCCACCCTGGAGGCCATCAGGACCGCGTTCCCGGGGGCGCACATCACCTGGCTGGTGGAAGACGCGTTCGCGCCGCTGCTGCTGGGACATCCGGCCCTGGATGAAGTCTGGCCCGTGCCCCGGGTGCGTCCGGGTCGGAGGGCGGGGAAGGATGAACTGCTGCAACTGCTGCGCCTGGCGCGGCGGGTGCGGGCTGCAACCTTCGACCTGGTCATCGACCTTCAGGGATTGCTGAAAAGCGCCATGTGGGTGGCCCTGGCTAAAAGTCCCCGCAAAGTGGGCTACGACCGCACCCGGGAACTGAGCTACCTGGCCCTCACCGAGAGGCTGGCCCCTTATGATCCCGAAGCCCATGCAGTTTGGCGTTACCTGAACGTGGCCCGCCGCCTGGGTGCCCCCCCTGCCCCGCCCTGGTTCCGGCTGGGGTTGAAGCCGGTTTTTCCCGATGCCTTAAACCGGGGATCAAATGTAGGGGCGAACCTTGTGTTCGCCCCGGACGTT
>DYJG01000751.1 GCA_020723225.1 Desulfobacca acetoxidans
GACACGGAACGGCGTTACCGGGAGGGCGATCCTTTGATCCGGGAAGCCCTGGACCGCGGCAAGGTTCTCTATGAACGCGACAGTTAAGGAATGGCTGGAAAAGGCGGAGAAAGATTACGCCACGGCCCGCCGGGAACTGGCCGCCCAGGAGGACCCCAATTACGATGCGGTCTGTTTCCATGCCCAGCAATGCATTGAAAAATTGCTGAAGGCTCTTTTGATACAGCGCAACGTTATGCCAGGCAAAACCCATGATCTGGCTTATTTGCACCAGATTCTCACCCCTGTTTGCCCGGAGTGGTCATGGCCCTTGGAGGATTTGCGTTTTTTAACCCGTGCTGCGGTGGCCTTCCGGTATCCCGGCGAAGCCGCAGACCGGGAGGATGCCGTCCAAGCCTTTGACATCACCAAGCGTTTGCGAGAAAAATTGCTTTTGCTATTGAAGTGTTGAAGGAAGAAAATGCACAGGCGAGACGCCTGTGCCACCAGGTTTGGCTGTGATGCGGGGTGGGCACGACCCATCATCAGCCGATGGAGCGGCGGGCAGTGCCCGACTAAGGTTTTTCAGTATTCTGGTTTAATGAGGACCATGAATGAGCACAGTAGGCCGGAATGCCCCTTGTCCTTGCGGGAGTGGGAAAAAGTACAAGAAGTGCTGTCTCCCCAAGGATGAAGTAAATCAAAGGCGCCAACCGACATATCATGACCATTGTCTGGAAGTGGCGGATTCTTTGCGCGCCCGGATTTTAAGGTTTGCCACCAAGTCCGGTCATGACCGCTATATCGAGGAAGCTTTTGATATTTTTTGGCGGACCCTGGAGCAGGACCTTGATCCCCCCGAGGAGATGGACGAGGCCTGGCACCAAACATTCCTGGAATGGTTTGTCCACGACTTTCCCCTCCCCCCTGACAACAAGCCAGTGATTAGACTCTATCTAGCCAGCAAGCCCGTCCTTCCTGCAGAGGAAATGCAAGTCTTGCAGGACTGGCAGGACGCTTATTTCTCGGTCTATCAAGTCAAGGAGGTGAAACCGGGAGAGGGAGCCCTGGTGGAGGACATCTTTTCCGGCGAGGAATGTTTTATTACCGATGTGAGCCTATCCAGGCAGACCCGGAAGTGGGAACTGCTCACCCTGCGAAAAATCAAGGTCCTGGATGAATGGCAGGCCTCCAGCGTGGGCAGCAGGGAGCCGCCGCAAGCC
>DYJG01000752.1 GCA_020723225.1 Desulfobacca acetoxidans
AAACCCCCTTGCCAGGAGTCGGTTCTACCGGGGTGAAACCGCCACCACCGCCCCCCCCACCTGGAGGGTCGACCACTGCTCCTGCGGCCCCCCAGGCTCCAAGTCCACCCAAAAAGAAATCCGCGGGGTGTTGAGATGAAATCCGACAACTATATGAATCCTTATCTGGCCGGAATATTTCTCGGATTGGTGTTGCTGGCTTCCTTCCTCATCCTGGGGGCCGGTCTGGGGGCTTCGGGAGGCATAGCCAGGCTGGGAGCGGCCCTGGAAGCGGCTGTCACTCCCCGGCACACCGCGGCCAGCGCTTACTTCGGCCTCTGGGGTCCGGATTACTTGAGCTATTACCTGGTTTTCATGCTGTTAGGTACCTTTCTGGGAGGCCTCGGCTCTGCCTTTGCAGCCAAACGCCTGCATCTCATGGTGGAGCGCGGCCGGGCTTGCGGCCTCGCTAAAAGGGCGATCTTTGCCCTGGCCGGCGGCCTCCTGGTGGGCTTCGCCAGCCGCCTGGCCCAAGGCTGCACCTCGGGCCAGGCCTTGACCGGCGGGGCCATGCTTTTAACCGGCAGCCTGGTTTTCATGGTGAGCCTGTTTGGCAGCGGCTATGCGGCGGCCAAGTTATGCCGGGGGCAGTGGCATGATTAAGACCTTTTTCGGCGCCGGCGTCCTGGATACCCCTTTGGCCTTTCTGGCCTCTCTTATCATCGGGGTGTTTTTCGGGGTGGCTCTGGAGCGGGCCGGTTTCGGCAGCTCCCGTAAGTTGACCGGGGTTTTCTATTTTGAGGACATGGCCGTAATCAAGGTCATGTTCAGCGCCCTCATCACCGCCATGCTGGGCCTCGCCTATTTCCGGGCCGCCGGGCTGATCGGCCCGGATGAACTCTATTTTATGCCCACGATCTATGGAGCCCAAATTCTGGGAGGTCTTATCTTCGGGGTGGGCTTCGTCATGGGCGGCTGGTGCCCCGGCACGGCGGCGGTGGGGCTGGCGTCCGGCAAGGTGGATGCCTTGATTTTCCTGGGCGGCGCGGTGCTGGGCAGCATCATCTTCAACGAGCTCTTCCCCCTGATTCAGCCGTTATACATTTGGGGCGACCAGGGAGTGGTGTTCATTTACCAGACCCTGAAACTAAGCCAGGGAAGCTTCGTCGTGATCCTTACTTTGACCGCCGTCGCCTGCTTCTGGGGGGTAGAGTTTCTGGA
>DYJG01000081.1:0-4176 GCA_020723225.1 Desulfobacca acetoxidans
CATTATCTCAAGGGGAAGCCTTTGAAAAAGAAGTCGGAAAAAAAGCTTAAAGAGAGTGAAGAGCGCTACCGCCTGCTGGTGGACCTCTCTCCGGACGCCATTGCCGTTTATAGCCAGGAGCGATTGGTGTTCGTTAACCCCGCGGGCCTGCGGCTTTTCGGCGCCGCCGATCTCCTGGAAATGACGAAGAAACCGGCTCTGGACCTGATTCATCCAGAGTACCGGGACGCGGTGCAGCTTCGCCTTCGGAGGCTCGCCGCGGACGGCGGGAGAACCAAACTCCGGGAAATTAAAATCCTGCGCCTGGACGGCCAGGCCGTGGACGTGGAGGCCGCGGGGGTTAGCAGCTCCTATCTGGGCCAACCCGCGGTCCAGGTGGTCTTGCGGGATATCACGGCGCGCAAGCGCGCCTTGCAGGAACTGGAGCACCAGGCCTCCTTCCCCCGGCTGAACCCCAATCCCGTCCTGGAGGCGGATCTTGCCGGCAACATCATTTACGCCAATGCGGCCTCACTCAACGCCCTGAAAAAGCTGGGCCTGGAAAACCGGACCAAGGCCTTTCTGCCTCCGGACCTGACGGAGATGATGAGAACCGCGGCGAAAACCGGGAAGACGGTATTTCAGCGGGAAGTGCGCCTGGGCGACGCCGTTTTTGTTGAATCCATTTCTTTTCCCGAAGAATTCGGGACCATCCGCATCTATGCCCGGGACATCACCCCCCAAAAGCGGGCGGAACTGGAGCGCCAGGAGTCTCTGGCAAAGTTGCAGGCCAGCGAGGAGGAACTCCAGGCTTCGGTGGAAGAGCTCCAGGTCCAGACCGAGGAGCTCCAGACCCAGGCCGAAGAACTTCAGACCGCCTATCAAAACTTAAATGACGCTTATAGCGCCTTGGATTTGAGCAATCGGCGCCTCGAACTGCTGGCGGAGACGGCCGGCCGCCTGCTGGCCAGCGACTCCCCCCAGGAAGTGGTTGAATCCCTCTGCCGGGGAGCCATGGCTGTGTTCGACTGCGACGCGTTTTTCAATTTTCTTCTGGATGATACAACCCAGCGCCTCCGCCTCAACGCCTACGCCGGCATCCCGGAGGAGGAAGCCCGGCGCATCGAGTGGCTTGATTTAGGGACGGCGGTGTGCGGCTGCGCGGCCCGGGACGGGTGCCGCATTGTGGCCGAGGATATTCTGAACACCGCCGACCTCCGGACGGAAATGGTCAGGTCTTACGGGATCCAGGCCTACGCCTGCCACCCGTTGATAATAGAAGGCCGGGTGCTGGGCACCCTGTCCTTCGGCACCCGCACGCGGCCCCGGTATACCCCGGAGGAACTGGCGTTGATGAGCGCGGTGGCCGACCTGGTGGCCATCGCCATGAACCGCAAACTGGCCGAGGAAGCCCTGAGGGAGAGCCGGGAGGATTTGAACCGGGCCCAGGCCGTAGCCCATACGGGGAGCTGGCGGTTGGACGTGTGCAAGAACGAGCTCCTTTGGTCCGACGAAACCTACCGGATTTTCGGGATTCCCCCGGGAACAGCGTTGACCTATGAGGCTTTTCTGGCCGCGGTGCACCCGGAGGACCGGGAGTACGTGGACCGGAAATGGACTGCCGCCCTCCAGGGGGAGTCCTACGACATCGAGCACCGCATCGTGGTGGGCGACGCTGTTAAATGGGTCCGGGAACTGGCGGAACTGGAGCTCGATCCCCAGGGCCGGCTCCTGGGCGGATTCGGGACGGTCCAGGACATCACTTACCGCAAGGAGGCCGAAGAAACCCTCCAGACCTCCCGGGATTTCCTGGAAATCGCCAACCGCCATACGCAAATGGGGCCCCTGCTCCAGGAATTCGCGGTGGCGGTGAAAGCACACACCGGGTGTCAGGCGGTGGCCATCCGCATCCTGGATCTGAACGGCAAAATCCCCTACCAGGCCAATACCGGCTTCAGCAAAGAGTTTCTTGAGTCGGAGAGCAATCTGTGCATCAATACCGACCAGTGCTTGTGCATCAATGTAGTCAAAGGAGCCACCGACTCGGATTTGCCCTGCTACACCAGAGGATCATCCTGCTTCATCAATAATTTTTCCCACGTCTTAGCCACCACTCCGCCGGAGCTGTTGGGGCAAACCCGCAATGTCTGCCACCATTTCGGCTATGAGTCCGTGGCCCTGATTCCCATAGTTTTCAGGGAACAGATTCTGGGACTCATCCACCTGGCCGACTGCCGGGAAAACATGGTGCCCTTAAGCATGGTGGAGCGCTTGGAAAGAATCGGCCTGCAATTGGGCACGGCCATCAACCGGGTAGTGGCTCAAGAAGCACTGGGCCAGGCCCTGGCCGATTCCCAACAGCGGCAGAGGGAAGTGGAAGCTCTGCTCAAGGCCACTCGGGCGGTGTTGAAATCCGGCGATTTCCAGGAAATTGCCCGCTCCATTTTCGATTCCTGCAAGGAGTTGGTCGGAGCTACATCCGGGTATGTCGCCCTTCTCAGCGAGGATGGCCAGGAGAATAAAGTTCTCTTTTTGGATCCGGGTGATCTGAACTGCAAGGTGGACCCCACGCTGCCCATGCCCGTCAGGGGCCTCCGAGAGCAGGCCTACCGCGCTGGCAAGACGGTATATGACAACGACTTCGCCCGCAGCGACCACGCCCAATTTCTTCCCCGGGGCCACGTGGACCTGAAAAACGTTCTTTTCGCCCCCCTGGTGGTGAAAGGCAAAGCCGTGGGCCTCCTGGGGCTGGGCAATAAGGCCGGGGTATTCACCGAGAACGACGCCCGTCTGGCTGCGGGCTTCGGTGAACTGGCGGCCCTGGCCCTGGCTAACAGCCGCGCGGATGAGGAACGGCAGAGGCTGATCCGGGAGTTGGATACGGAACGGGGCCGGCTCCAGGCCATCATCGAAAGCGCGCCGGAGGCCATCGTGGTGGCCGACCAAGACGGCAAGATCCTGATGACCAACCCCGCGGCGGACCGGCTTTATTCCCACCCCGGCGGCTGCGTCCCGGATGCCCCCAGTTGCGCCTTGTTTCAATTCTGCCATGCCGACGGCACGGCCTGCGTACCCGGCGATCAGCCCCTCCTCCGCTCGGCCGCGGAAGGGGAAACTCACCGGGACGTGGAGATGGTCCTGGCCTGGCCGGACGGCACGCGGCGGGACCTGCTGGTGAACACCGCTCCCATTAAAGACCGGGAAGGGCGAAGCAGCGGTGCGGTGGGCCTGTTCCAGGACATCACCCAAAGGAAGCGGACGGAGGATAAAATCCGGAAATTGAACGCCGACCTCAGCGACCGCGTCCGGGAAGTGAGTGAGCGCACCCTGCAACTGGAGGCCGCCAACAAGGAGCTGGAAGCCTTTTCCTATTCCGTGTCCCACGACCTGCGCACGCCGCTGAGGGCCATCGAGGGCTTTGCCCGGATGCTGGTGGATGATTATGCGCCGAAACTGGACGCGGAGGGCCTGCGGCTCCTGGACGTAATCCGCAGCAATACCCGGATCATGGGGAACCTGATCGACGATCTCCTGGCCCTCTCCCGCCTGGGGCGCCAGGAGATTCGAGCCCAGGAAATCGACATGGAGCCCATGGTAGCCGCGGTCTTCAAGGAACTGCAGGCCCAGGAGCCGGCGCGGCGGATGAAGCTGAAGCTGAAAAAACCCTTGCCCCCGGCCTTTGGAGACCGCAATCTGCTCAACCAGGTCCTGGTCAATCTCCTGGGCAACGCCGTCAAATTCACCCAACCCCGGGAAAAGGCGATAATTGAGGTGGGCGGCTGGACAGCAGGAAAAGAAAACATATATTTTATAAAAGATAATGGCGTGGGTTTCGACCTTAGCTACGTGGACAAAATCTTCGGGGTTTTTCAACGCCTGCATCGCCGGGAGGATTTCGAAGGCACCGGGGTTGGTCTGGCTATTGTCCAAAGAATTATCCACCGCCATGGCGGCCGGGTATGGGCCAGCGCCAAGGTAGGGGAAGGCGCAGAGTTCTTTTTTGCCCTGCCGGTTAAAGGAGAGTAAGTTGAACTTTGGTAAAGCGGTAGAAATCCTCCTCATCGAAGACAACCCCCACGATGCGGAGCTGGCCCTCCGGGCCTTGAAAAAACAGGGGTTGGCCAATCAGGTGCAATTGCTGCAAGACGGGGCGGAGGCCCTGGATTTTTTCTTCGGAGAGAACGCTTCCGGGGGACG
>DYJG01000081.1:4186-8639 GCA_020723225.1 Desulfobacca acetoxidans
TCACCGGCCCAAGGTGATCCTCCTGGACCTGAAGCTACCCAAGGTGGACGGCCTGGAGATCCTGCGCCGCCTGAAGGCCGACGCCCGCACCAGGTCCATCCCGGTGGTGGTCATGACTTCTTCCCAGGAAGAACAGGATATTGTGGAGAGCTACCGCTTGGGGGTGAATAGTTACATCGTCAAACCCGTGGATTTCGACAAGTTCGCCCAGTCGGTGGCCGACCTGGGGCTCTATTGGCTGCTGCTGAACAAGGTGCCGAGCTAGCGGTAAAGGAAATCGTGGGCAAAAAATTAGATATCTTGATGCTGGAAGACGTGGACAGCGATGCGGAGCTGGTAAAGTTCGAACTCCGCAAGGCCGGGGTAGACTTCACTATCCGGAGAGTGGACACCCGGAAGGATTTCCTGAAAGAGCTGGAAGCCCGTCTTCCGGATGTGATCTTGGGGGACTACAACCTCCCCACCTTTAACGGCCTCGCCGCCCTGAAACTGAGCCGGAAGATTTGCCCGGATGTTCCTTTTATCTTTGTTTCCGGCGCCATCGGCGAAGAAGTGGCCGTGGATACCTTGAAGGAAGGAGCCACGGACTACGTCTTGAAACAGCGCCTGACCCGGTTGGGCGCGGCGGTGGAGCGAGCCCTGGAGGACGCCGCCAAACACCGGCAGTTGCGCCAGGCCGAGGAAATGCTCAAAGAGAGCGAAGAGCGTTTCCGCACCCTTTTCCAAACCGCGGGTAACGTTATCGCCGTAGTCACTCCGGAAGGCCGGATTTCGGAGTTCAATCTGGAGGCCGAACGGATTACCGGCTGGCAGCGGCAGGAAGTGCTGGGAAAGAGTTTTTTGAGATTATTTGTGCCGCCGGCCTTTGCAGAGGCCGTGAAGGCCGACTTTCAAAAAGTCCTGGCCGGCCGGGAGACCCGGGGTTTTGAAATGCCCCTGAAGCTCCGGGACGGCAAGGAACGCCCGTTTCTCTGGAACGTCAACCGTCTTCTTGGCAAAGACGGACAAATTATCGGCGAAATTGCCATCGGCCAGGACATCACCGAAAGAAAGCAGGCTGAGGAAAGTCTCCGGGAATCGGAGCAGAAGCTGCGCCTCCTGACCACCCAGATCCTCAACGCCCAGGAGGACGAACGCAAGCGCATCTCCCGGGAACTCCACGATGAGTTGGGACAGAGCCTCACGGTGTTGAAACTCGGTCTGCGGGGGGTCAACCGGTATTTGTCGGAACCGCCGGAAATCAAGGAGGAACTGGAGAATATCGCCCTCTATCTCGATGAAACCATCGAGAAGGTACGGCGCCTCTCCAGGGCCCTGTCTCCCGCCATCCTGGAGGACCTGGGCCTGGTGCCGGCCTTGAAATATTTGATGGATGAATTCAGCCCGCACTATACCATCAATCACCATTTTGCCATCGAAGATTTGGATCATCTCTTTCCCAAGGAGGCCCAGATCATCATTTTCAGAATCTTTCAGGAATCCTTGACCAATATCGCCAAACACGCCCAGGCCAGCAAGGTGCATCTGGCCATCCGCCAGGCCGACGGCGAAGTCCTCTTTGAAGTGGAGGACGACGGCCAGGGCTTTGAAGTGGGCACGATCTTGAGCCGCTCGACCTTGAACAAAGGCCTGGGGGTGGCGGCCCTGTATGAACGGGCCAAGATGCTGGGCGGCTCTCTCCAGATCCAGAGCCGTAAAGGCGGGGGCACGCGGATCACCTGCTCCGTCCCAGTGGAGAAATAGGGACACTTCCTATTTTTCCAAAGAAAACTTGGTAATAGTTTAGAAACATAAGGAAAATAGGAAGTGTCCCTATTTTCCCCCGAGGAGCAAGCCGTGGCCCAACATTTTCGCATTATCCTGGCTGACGACCATCAGATGTTCCGCCGGGGGGTCAAGAGGATCGTCCAGGAAAACGAAGAATTGGAGGTGGTGGGGGAGGCGAGTGACGGCCTGCAATTATTGGAGTTGATCAAGCAATCCCCTCCGGACTTGGTGATCGTGGACGTCTCCATGCCCAACCTCCGGGGCTTGGAGGCCACCCGGGAAATCAAGATGAACTATCCCGAGGTCAAGGTCATAATCCTCACCATGCATAAGGACAAGGAATATCTCTATCATGCCCTCTCGGCCGGCGCGGAAGGCTATCTCCTGAAAGAAGACGCGGACGTGGAATTGATCGCCGCCATCAAGACCATCCGCCAGGGTGGGGCGTATATCTCGCCCCTGTTGGCGCCGCAACTGACGGACATCTTCCTGGAGCGCCAGCGGTCCCGGGAAGGAGAAGGAAGGGTGCCCACCGAAATCTTGACCACCCGGGAAAGGGAGATCATCAAGCTAATTGCCGAAGGCAAGTCCAGCAAAGACATTGCCGGCCTCCTCTATATCAGCTCCCGGACAGTGCACCACCACCGGGCCAACATCATGCGGAAATTGAACTTCAAAAAGACCGCGGACCTGGTGAAGTACGCCATTCAAAAAGGGTATACCTCCGCCGAAGGCTATTGATCCCCAGAAAGACCCCGTCCATACATTTCCCAGCATATAGGTAGTTTTACCCACATCTAATTAGGTATTACTACCGATTTACATCCCCCGGGCAAAGTACTAAAAAATCACTAAAGACTTAACAGGTCTGCTTATCTTGCGGTTTTGGCGGTTTTTCCAGACCGCCGGAGGCCGGCAGGCAGAGGGGTGGGACGATGGGATGGCGCCATAAACGCGCAGGAACCGGGGTTAAAGACCTCCGTATCGCCGGGCTTCTTCCTAAGAGGAACAATACTGCGGCGATGGACGCGTCCCTCCTGAATGAGCGCCCCGAGGGGGAACCCGCTCTCCCTTCTTTGCCCCAGAGCAGGTTGGCCTGCCGGCAGATGGGATCGTTTCGGGGCAGAAGAATTTTTGAAACCGCTCTGAGTCTCTTGCCGCTGCATTAACTTCAACCTTGCGGATACAAACATGTTCTTAAATTGGACGTTAATGCTCGATCAACATGCGCCGTCACGGGAGCAAGGGGAAATAGCAATGGAAAGGCCGTATTCAGTGCTGCTGGCTGACGGTCACCCCATGGTCCGTCAAGGGGTAAGACGAATCCTGGAAGGGATGGACGGCCTCCAAGTCGTGGGGGAGGCCGGGAACGGGGCGCAACTTTTAGACATCCTGAACCGCAAGGTTCCGGATATGGTGATCGTCGATATCTCCATGCCCAATCTCCGGGAACTGGAAGCCATCAGAAAAATCAAGGAAAACGGGGCGACCAAGGTCCTGTTCATGTCCATGTACGAACATCAGGAGTATCTTGATTATGCCCTGAACTGCGGGGCTGAAGGCTTTGTTATCAAACAAAACGTGGATACGGAATTATCTTGTGCCATAGAGAAGATCCGTTGCGGAGAAACTTACATTTCGCCCTTCTGCCAGGGGCGATAATTACACCGGAAAATACCTGATAGTGTCTCAGAATCGGCATCCGGGCAGCAACCTTATCTCCCTTGCCTTCGGTGGGGGAGGGCCAATTAGCAATTTTCAGATTTTCAGCCTAGTTATCCTTGTTCACAAAGTGGCACAATTGGTTCTCATATAGGTACTTTTGCCTACTAGAAAATAGGTCTTTTGGCGGATTGATTTATTTCTGGAAAAAGGTTTGTATCAACCCTGCATCAGTCTGCTAACCGGAGTGGATACTCACCCATAGCGCTGAAGAGGAGACGTGACCATGGCTGCCTTCGAAATTCTCCTGATGTCTGACGGCTCTTCCCTTTTCCGAACCCTGGCCTGGGCCTTGGAGTCCAAAAGCTACGGGGTGGCGGAGGTTTCTTCTCCCGAAGCCGCAATCGAGTCTCTCGCCCTTAAGGATTACGACCTGCTGATCGCCAAACTGCCCCTTAATTCCCACAGCGGCATGGACGTGGTGAAACGGGCCAGGAAACTGAATCCTGAAACCCGTATCATTGCAGTGGGCGAAGACGGCCAGGTAGCTTTTCCCCTGGACGCCTACCGCTTGAAACTCGATGACTATATTCTCATGCCCTGCAGCCCCGCGGAACTCTGGCGGCGGGTGGCCGCCTGCCTGGGGAGCCTTCAGGCCAGGGCCGCCCAATCAGACTCCCATGTGCGGCTGGCCGCGATCAACGAACGGGCTTTGAACAAACTGGCTATCATGCTCCACGATGTCCGCAGTTCCATGGTCTCCATCTCCGCAGCCCTGAAGCTGGTAATGCGGGACACCGAGGGGCAGATGCAGCAAGGCGCGGCCCAAAAGGTCCAGGAGGTCCATTCCCGGGTAAAGAAGGCCGTGGGACTCAGTGAAGAATATCTGGCCCAACTCCTGGCCGGTAATGAGGACGTCGCCCTGGGCGCAGAAATGTTGGATTTAAATGATGAAATCGTGAAGCCGATCCTCGATGAATTCTCCGAAGAGATCCAAGACCGCCGGATCGTCATCGATAACCGT
>DYJG01000753.1 GCA_020723225.1 Desulfobacca acetoxidans
TCCCGCACCGACCTGGTGGCCTACGCCCGGACCCACGGCATCCCGGTGCCGGTGACCAAGGAGAAGCCTTATTCCACTGACCGCAACCTCCTGCACATCAGTTACGAAGGGGGCATCCTGGAAGACCCCTGGGCCGAGCCCCCGGCGGATATGTTTGTCTTCACCCGGCCCCCGGAGGCCGCGGCCACGCACCCCCGCTACGTGGAGATCGACTTCGAGGCCGGGGACCCGGTGGCGGTGAACGGCGAACGTTTAAGCCCGGCCAAGTTGCTCGCCCGCTTGAACGACTTAGGCGGCGAACACGGCATCGGCCGGGTGGACCTGGTGGAAAACCGCTATGTGGGCCTGAAATCCCGGGGCGTTTATGAAACTCCCGGGGGCACGATACTAAGGGCCGCGCACCTGGCGGTGGAGTCCATCACCCTGGACCGGGAAGTGGTGCACTTAAGAGACAGCCTCATCCCCCGCTACGCGGAGCTGATTTATTACGGCTACTGGTTCGCACCGGAGCGCTATGCCCTCCAGAGCCTGATCGACGAGGCCCAGAAACCGGTGACCGGCACCGCCCGGCTGAAGCTCTACCGGGGCAGCGTCACGGTGGTGGGGCGCAAGGCTCCCAAGTCCCTGTACCGGCCGGACCTGGCCACCTTCGAGGCCGGGGGGGACTATGTCCAGGCGGACGCCACCGGTTTTATCCGGCTCAATGCCTTGAGGCTGAAGATCAGGGCGAAGCTGGAGGGGAAGTAAGGCAGGGGTCAGGGGTCAGGAAAGGATAACCACTGCCAACAGGCTCCGCAAACCGATAAACCGAAGACTAAAGACCGAAGACCGTCTTTCAAAGGCTTGGCAGGCGAGCAGAGCCGGGGCGGAAGCACAGGCCTTAAGGGCTTTCGCCCCCGGTTCCCTTTGGGGAACCTGACTTTGAACTTTGAACCTTGAACTTTGAACTCAACCCATGAACGAACTGATGCCCCGTTCCGCCGCCTACTTCACCGCCGCCGTCTGCGGCGGGCTGGGGGTGCTGATGTTCTTCTGGCGGGCCGCTCCCAATATGTGGATCGGGGTGAGGGTGCCCTGGACCTTCGCCGACCGGCAGATCTGGGATAAATCCTGGCGCCTGGCGGCCATGTTCTTGACGGGCATGGCGGTGGGGGCCCTGTTTTCCTGGAAGATTTTTATCATTTCGGTCATCCATC
>DYJG01000082.1 GCA_020723225.1 Desulfobacca acetoxidans
TTCTCAACCGGCTGGCCGCGGCCCATGGTTTGAGCTTCCCCGGGAAAGACGGAGGCGCCCATGCCTTTCCCCGGCCCCGGGACCTGGCGGGAGTTACCCCGGAGGATTTGCGCGCCCTGGGTTTTAGCACGCAAAAGGGCCGGTTCGTAGTGGAACTGGCCAGGAAGGTCGCTGAAGAAAAACTGGACTTGGAAACCCTGGCCGATCTGGATGACATCGCAGCCCTGGAGCGGTTGCGCTCCTTTAAAGGCGTGGGGCGATGGACCGGTGAGTATGCTTTACTCCGGGGCCTGGGGCGGGGACACTTGTTTCCCGGAGACGACCTGGGCGCGCGCCGGCGTCTGGAAGAGTGGCTGCAACTTCCCGAGCCTTTGGATTACGAGGGAGTGCGACGGATACTGGAGCGCTGGCACCCTTACGGCGGGCTCCTGTATTTTCATTTTCTCCTGGAGGGCTTGTCCCGGGAAGGGCATCTCACCTGATGGTTGAGCAACCCGGCACCCCGGTTATCCTGACCATCGGCCATTCCACCCACCCCCTGGAAGCCTTTATTAAACTACTCCAGGCCCACGGGGTCACCCTGGTGGCGGACGTGCGCACCGTGCCCCGGTCCCGGCACAATCCCCAATTCAACAAAGAAACCCTGCCGGAGCAACTTAAGCAAGCGGGCATCGGCTATGCGCACCTCCCGGGGCTGGGGGGCCTGCGCCGGCCCCGGGCCGATTCCCCCAACCGGGGCTGGCGGAACGACTCTTTCCGGGGCTATGCGGACTACATGCAGACTCCGGAGTTTGCCGCCCATTTGGAGGAACTGATAAAGATGGCCCAAAAAGAGCGCCTGGCCCTGATGTGCGCCGAGGCTGTGCCCTGGCGTTGCCACCGCTCGCTGATCGCCGATGCCCTTGAGGTCCGGGGCCTTAAGGTGGAGCATATCCTGCGCCTCAAGGGCCGCCAGCCCCACCGGCTCACCGGCTTAGCCCGGGTGCGGGGGCTGGAGATCACCTATCCGGAGGAAGATAGCCGGGATAAGGAATAGAAAAGGATTCACCACAGAGACACAGAGGACACAGAGGTTCACAGAGAAAATAATTTAGCCTTGGCGCAAAGCGCCAAGGCTACTTTTTAATGCTCTGTGTAACTCTGTGCTCTCTGTGTCTCTGTGGTGAATCTTTTATGGGCGAACCGGGATAAACTGATATTTACCTGCCCGCGAGATTGAAAACTGATAGAATGTCCCAAAATCAGCCGGAATATCCAAGATGACGCCAACTGAAGCCAACAATCTCCCAGACCCGGAAGAGACCGCCTTTTTCGGCTACCGCCGGGTGCGGGCCGCAGAGAAGGGCCGCCTGGTGGAGCAGCATTTCACCGACGTGGCCCGGCGCTACGACCTGATGAACACCTTGCTCAGCTTCGGCCTCCATCACCTATGGAAGCGCACCGCGGTGAAGATGTTGGGATTGAAACCCGGGGACCGGGTTCTGGACGTCTGCGGCGGCACCGGGGACCTGGCCCTGTTGGCCGCGCGCCACGTGGGCGACCGGGGCCGGGTGGTAATTTACGACTTCAACCGGGCCATGCTGGAAGCGGGCCGGCCCAAGGCGGCCCGCTCGCCTTTCGGCGGCAACATCCTCCATCTCCAGGGGGACGCAGAGCGCCTGTCGTGTCCGGATGCCGGCTTTGACGCGGCCATGGTGGGGTTCGGCATCCGCAACCTGACCCACCCGGAGGTGGGCTTTAAGGAGATGCACCGGGTCCTGAAACCCGGGGGCAGGCTGATGTGCCTGGAATTTTCACAACCCACCTGGGGGTGGTTCCGCCGGCTCTACGACCTTTATTCCTTTTACTTCATGCCCCTGGCCGGGAAAATCGTGGCCGGCACCTCCCGGGCCTACACCTATCTCCCCGAGTCCATCCGCCTCTTCGCCAGGCCGGAGGAGTTAAAAGCCCTCCTGGAGGAGATCGGCTTTACCCAGGTGCGCTACCGCCGCCTCACCAACGGCATCGCCGCGGTGCACGTGGGGGTTAAGGGGTGACGCCGTGAGGGGGCAGAGGGCTTTCACAAAGCAGACTGCCGTGCCGCTTTACTTCTAAAAGAAGCCTCACGCAAAGACGCAAAGGCGCAAAGCAAGACGCAAGAACCTACTAAAAACAGTGAATCGGTGAGGCGGCCGTCTCTGGCCGCCCAAGAGGTGGGGGGGGCGGGGACGCCCGCTCCAGCGGTTTTTCATGATTTATGGATGGGCCATCGGCCGATACTAACCTCTCCCGTTATAAAACTCTCTCCGCATCTTCTTCCTATGAATTTCTCCCCCCATTCGAACCATAAACGCATCAAAATGACATTGATGCCTCACGTTTCCCTATGGACGGCCAGGGATAACGTTCCTATATTTTAACATTAGACCCGAGCTGATTGAGCCAGGACAGGCAAGTCTTAGATCTTTTTCTCTTTCAAAGATAACAAAGGTTATGGCTATTGTGTCGAGCTCATAGATTCTCTTAACCAAAAACGAAAAACCAAAAACGGAAAACGATCTTAAAAATGGGTAACCAATACTGCGACCTGGGCCTGGCGGGCCTGGGGACCATGGGCCGGAACCTGGCCTTAAATATCGGGGACCACGGTTTTAGCGTGGCCGTCTATAACCGCACCGGGGAGAAGACCAGGGAATTCATCGACCGAGAAGTGGAGGATCGGGACATCCGCGGCTGCTTTAGCCTGGCGGAATTCGTGGGGCATCTTAAGAGGCCCCGGACCTTCATCATTACAGTCCCCGCGGGGCCGCCGGTGGACGCGGTTATCGAAGAAATAATCCCGCTTTTGTCCCCTGGAGACCTGCTCATCGACGGCGGCAATTCCTTTTTTAAGGACACCGACCGCCGGGGCCGGGACCTGGCGGAGAAGGGGCTGCTCTATCTGGGTCTGGGCGTCTCCGGCGGGGAGGAAGGGGCCCGCTACGGCCCCAGCCTGATGCCCGGCGGGCCTAAGGAGGCCTATGAGCGGGTGGAGCCTATCCTTACTGCGATTGCCGCCCGGGTCAAAGGAGAGCCTTGCGTCGCCTACCTGGGGGAAGGCGCGGCGGGCCATTACGTGAAGATGGTGCACAACGGCATCGAATACGCCGTGATGGAATTGCTGGCCGAGGCCTACGACCTCCTGCGCCGGGGTCTGGGCCTGAGCCCGGGGGATATTGCCGGGATTTTCGAGGCATGGAACCGAGGGGAGGCGGCCTCCTTCCTGGTGGAAATCACCGGCCCCATTCTCCGGCGGTTGGATGAAAAGACCGGCAAACCGTTGATCGACCTGATTCTAGACCAGGCCCGGCAAAAAGGCACGGGCAAATGGACCTCCCGGGAAGCCATGGACTTGCAGGTTCCCACCCCCAGTATCGACGCGGCGGTGGCGCTCCGGGACCTTTCGGGTTTTAAGACCGAACGGGAGGCGGCGAGCCGCGTGCTTAAAGGTCCCTCCCCGGTCTTTCAAGGGGACCGGAAATTTTTCGCGGAGCAGTTGGGCCGCGGCCTGCACGCCGCCATGGTCCTGGCCTTCGCTCAGGGGTTGGCCCTGCTGCGCCGGGCCTCCCAGGTCTATGATTACCGCCTGGATCTGGCGGCCGTGGCCGGTATCTGGCGGGGGGGCTGCATCATCCGCGCCGCCTTTCTGGAAGACATTCGCCAGGCCTACCGGGCCCACCCCAAACTGAGACACCTGCTGCTGGGGCCTCACCTGGGCCGGGGAGTCATCGAGCAGGTTCCGGACCTCCGGGCCGTGGTCAAGGCCGCCGCGGACCTGGGCATCCCCGCGCCTGGGTTGATGGCCTCTCTGGCCTATTACGACGCCTTTCGCAGCGCCCGGCTGCCGGCGAACCTGATCCAGGCCCAGAGGGACTATTTCGGCGCCCACGGCTATGAACGGGTGGATGCTCCCGGCGCCTTCCACACCGGCTGGAAAAAGGAGTAACACCAAATTAATCTTCACCTGCAACAAACCGGCATAATCAAACGGCGTCCATCTGCGTTTATCGGCGGTTAAATCTTAACCGCCGATGCACGCCGATAAACGCCGCTCATCCTATGGATTGTTGTTCGAGAAAGCGAATTTGGTATAAGGAGGCTTTATGGCGGCGGAGCCCGCGGTTTTCGTGATTTTCGGAGCCGGCGGCGACCTGGCCTGGCGCAAGCTGATCCCTGCGCTCTACAACCTGTTCTTGGATAAGTGGCTGCCGGAGAAGTTTTGGATTCTGGGCCAGGGCCACAGCCGCAGGAGTGAGGCGGATTTCCGCCAGCACCTGCGCCAGGGGGTGGATAAATCCTCCCGCCGGGGCAGATCCGAGGACGCCGCCTGGGACCTCTTTGCCTCCCATGTCTCCTTCATCGCCTCGGAATTGGACGATTCCCAATCCTATGCCCGGCTCGCCAAGGAGTTGGCCGCCAAAGACAAGGAATGGGATGTCCGGTCCAACCGGGTCTTCTACCTGGCGTCGCCGCCGGCCACCACCGGCGTCGTGGTCCGGGAACTGGCCAAGGCCCGGCTCAACCTGGACCGAAAGCGATCCCGCATCGTCCTGGAAAAACCCTTCGGCCAGGATCTGGCCTCGGCCCGGGAGCTGAACCGGACGCTTACCGCCGCGTTTGACGAATCCCAGATCTTTCGCATCGACCACTACCTGGGCAAGGAGACGGTGCAGAACATCCTGGCCTTCCGCTTTGCCAACACCCTCTTTGAGCCGGTGTGGAACCGGCGCTATATCGATCACGTGCAAATCACCGTGGCCGAACGGCTGGGCGTGGAGAACCGGGGCCGTTACTACGACGCGGCCGGCGCGCTCCGGGACATGATTCAAAACCATCTCTTGCAGATCCTCTGTCTCATTGCCATGGAGCCGCCCGTTTCCTTCAACGCCGATGAAGTGCGCAATAAAAAGGTGGACGTACTCAAGGCCGTCCGGCCCATCCTCCCGGAACAGGTGCAGCATTTTGCGGTGCGGGGGCAGTACGGCGCGGGTTGGATCGAGGGCCAGCACATCCCCGGCTACCGGGCGGAGGCCAACGTGGCCCCGGATTCCCCCACGGAGACCTATGCCGCGGTCAAACTCCTGGTGGACAACTGGCGCTGGCAGGGGGTGCCTTTTTACCTGCGCACCGGCAAGAGCCTCCAGGCCCGCATCTCCGAGGTTTCCATCCAGTTTAAGCCGGTGCCCCACCACACCTTTCCGGCCTCGGCGATGCTGGACTGGCGTCCCAACCGGCTGATCATCGCCATCCAGCCGGAGGAGGGCATTTTGCTGCGCTTTGAGGCCAAATACCCGGGTCCCGCCATGCGGCTCTCTCCGGTGATCATGCAGTTCTATTACCGGGAGGCCTTTCGCATCGTGCCGCCAGAGGCCTATGAAACCCTGCTGCTGGACGTGGTGCGGGGGGACGCCACCCTGTTTATGCGGGCCGACCAGGCGGAGGCCGCTTGGGCGGTGGTAGCCCCGGTTTTGGAGGCTTGGGAAGGCATCCGGCCCACGGATTTTCCCAACTATCAGGCCGGCACCTGGGGGCCGGAAGCCGCGGACTCGCTGCTGGCCCAGGACGGCCGGAGCTGGGCCATGCCCACCTTCCTCCAGTGCCAGGAGGACATCGCGGTCTGCCGGGTCACCATGGCGCCTTCATCGTAGCTGCGGCAGGCATTATCTTGAATTCTTCTTTCCTTGACTTTCTGCCGATTAAGATTTATAGTATCGACAAGCAGAAGTGGGGAGAAAAGGCATGCAAGGACGCAGGGGGATGGCCTGGCCGGCCTTGATTTTAGGGCTTGCCATGATAATCTGCCTCCCGGGAACGGGGAGGGCGGCGGTGGACGCGGGTACCTGGCGCGCCCCCAGCCTGGCCGTTACCGCTTCGTCTTCGCTGGACGCCCAGATGTTGGGCGAAAAGCCTCTTCTCTCTTCTCCCAATAAGCTGGGAATCCTGAGCAGCCCCGCGGCCCGGGAAGCCGATCAGGCCAAGGGCGCCACGCTCCAGTTGCCCCATAACCTGGAAGTGAACGTCTCCTTTCTTTATAACCGGGGGGAGGCTCCTGCCCTGGACCCCCGGCGCCATAAGGACTCCCTGCCTCTGTTCAATTATTCCATGGATTACCGTTTCCTCCCCAACTTCAAGGTGGGCCTGAGCGGTTATCTCTATTATCCCACCCCCGACCAGCCCTACTCTTTGAACCGGCCTTTCGGGGAAAAGGTGATGGGCCTGGGGCCGGGAATCAAATACGACCTGGGGCGTTGGAGCTTCGTGGTCAAAAGCCAGGTGGAAACCGGCAGCCGGGACAAGGGTGACGACTTCCAGAACTGGTTCCGGGTGTGGTACGCGTTTTAATGCGGTCTTTGGTCTTCGGTCTTCGGTTCCCGGTTAAGTCAAGATAAGACAATTCCTAACTTTCCTGACACCTGCAACGTGCGTTTTTCCGCTCCATTGATCCCCGGTCGATTTCTGCGCCGCGAGAAACGTTTTCTGGCCGAAGTGGAGTTGGCCGATGGCGGACGGGTCTGGGCCCATGTGCCCAATACCGGGGCTTTGCGGGGCTGCATGGAGACCGGCCAGGAGGTTTTGCTCACCCAGGACGGCCGCCCCGGGCGCAAGACCCGGTACACCTGGCGTTTCGTCAAGGGGCCGCAAGGCTGGATCTGCATCGACACCCTGGCCCCCAACCGGCTTGTGGCCGCGGCCTTGGCCGGGGACGGCCTTCCGGGTATCCCTAAGCCTTTGCGGGTGCGGCCGGAAGTGGCCTTGCCCCAGGGGGGCCGCCTGGATTTTGCCCTGGATTTGGGAGGGACCACGGCTTTCCTGGAGGTGAAAAGCGTCACCTGGGTGGAGGACGGGGTGGCGCTGTTCCCGGATGGGGTCACGGCCCGGGGCCGCCGCCATTTACAGGACCTGGCGGCCTTGGTGCGCCGGGGCCATCCGGCCTGGCAGGTCTTTGTGGTGCAGCGGGAAGACGCCCGGGTTTTAAAGGCCGCGGCCGCATTGGACCCGGATTACGCCCGGGAACTGGCCCTGGCAAATGAACATGGGGTTAATATTTTGGTTATCCAAGAAAAAGTGGCCCCCCCGGAAATTAATCTTGCCTCCACCCTGCCCTATGATTTATCATATGCCTCCGGGTAACCCGCACCGCCAGATCCATGCATCTGAGCACCAAATCCATTTAGAGACAACATGATGAACGCAGCAGCAGCCGTGGAAAACGGAATCCGGATATTTACGGGCAACGCCAACCCGGAATTGGCCCGAAAAATTTGTGAGAACTTGTCCATGCCCCTGGGGCAAGCCCTGGTCTCCACCTTCAGCGACGGGGAGATCCGGGTGGAGATCGGCGAAAACGTCCGGGGCCGGGACGTCTTTCTGATCCAGCCCACCTGTCCTCCGGCCAACCACAACATCATGGAACTCCTGGTGATGATCGACGCGGTGAAAAGGGCCTCCGCCAGGCGCATCACCGCGGTCATCCCTTACTTCGGCTATGCCCGCCAGGACCGGAAGGTGGCCCCCCGGGTACCCATCACCGCCAAGCTGGTGGCGGACCTAATCTCCACCGCCGGCGCCCACCGGGTCCTAACCATGGACCTGCACGTGGGCCAGATTCAGGGCTTTTTCGACATTCCCGTGGACAACCTCTACGGTTCACCCATCATGATCCCCTACATCCGGGAAAATTTCCAGAATGACCTGACCATCGTCTCCCCGGACGCGGGCGGGGTCCCCCGGGCCCGGGCCTATGCCAAGAGACTGAACGCCACCTTGGGCCTGATCGACAAGCGCCGGGACGCGCCGGGCAAGGCCCAGGCCTTGAACCTCATCGGTGAGGTTCTGGGTAAGGAAACGGTCATCATGGACGACATCATCGACACCGGCGGCACCCTGTCGGAGGCCGCCAGGGTGATCATGAGCCGGGGCGCTTTAAGCGTCAACGCCTGCTGCACCCACGCGGTGCTTTCCGGCCCGGCGGTGGACCGGGTCACCGAATCGCCCCTGAAGCGCCTGGTGGTGACGGACACTATCCCCTTAAGCGACCGGGCGAAGGAGTGCCCCAAGATCGTGCCGCTTTCCACGGCCAATATCTTCGCCCGGGCCATCCTCAGCATTCACCGGGAGGATTCCATCAGTTCCCTGTTTGAGATTCATTTCTAAATTGGGGAAAAGGGGAAAAGGGGAAGAGGGGAAGGTTATTCCCTATCATTTATAGGGAGCCAAAAATCTCTGCCGCGCCTGTGTCTACTTTGAAAAGTAGTCAGTGGCCAGTGGTCAGTGGCCGGTAAAAACCAGAGCATGCCGCGGACTTACTCCCTCTCCTCCCGCCCTGGATGGGCCGCAGGCCCTTGAAGGACTAAGGGTAGAAAGAATCGGGTAGGGACGGAAAGAATAAAGATATTCAAATGGTTATGGCGCTTTCATAAGACCTTTTTACCTTTTAACCTTTTCCCCTTTTCCCCCAAAAAAAACCTGGCATATGTCCCCAATATCCTTACCTTCAGGCAACAATAGGTAAAACCCCGCCCTGCCGCTTCTGCTCCCAAGCCCGACGGATCACCCGGGCGGTGAATGCGGGC
>DYJG01000083.1 GCA_020723225.1 Desulfobacca acetoxidans
ACGGCTCTTCCATCCGGCCCATGCTGACCATCGCGCCGGCGGCCGGGAGTTCGGGAATGAACATGTCCTGCAGCATGCACCACGGGGCCATGGGCTCCCGGGGCGCCCTCTGGTCGTCCCCCGCGCCTACCCTTCCTTCCTACCCCGAAGAGGGGCTGAGCTACCGCAAACACATCTATCCCATTTTGCGGAGCAAATGCGCGCCCTGCCATATCCCGGGGCCGACGATGACCCGGTTGGTCACCAAGAGCGATCTCGACAGCCCCACCACCTCCATTGATTACAGCAATAGCCTGGACCTGGTGACTTATGAAGGGTCGGTGGTGAGCGGCGTCACCAAGCTCGGGGTCCTCCATACGGTGAATACGGCCATCCCGGAGGAAAGCATTCTGCTCCAAAAGACGCGGCGCGGCGGGACCCATGCGGGCGGAGCCTTTTGGCATCAGCGCTCCAAGGATTATCTGGCCCTGAAGCAATGGATCGCTGAGGGGGCGAAGAAGAATTAGATATTTCTCTGCGCCCTCTGCGTCTCTGCGGTAAAAAAAATTAACCGCAGAGACGCAGAGAACGCGGAGTTTTTCTGAAGACTTGCCCTGGAATTTCGTTTATCCTCATAGATGATGACGAACGAATCCCTCAGAGCAAAGATCCCAATAGAGGCCTTAATGAAAGCCGTGGCCATTGTCGGGCCTTCCAATTCCGGCAAGACGGAGCTTATCTGCCGCCTGGTGGATTGGTTCCAGGCCAGAGGGCTTAAAGTAGCGGTCCTGAAACACAGCCATCATCCAAATCTGGGGGATACCGCCAAAGACACCGGGCGCTACCGCCGGGCCGGGGCCGAAAACGTGGCCCTGGCCGGGCCGGGACTGCTGCAGATCACCCTTTCCCTGCCGTCTGACCCCACCGTGGAAGAGGTTCTGTCTTTCTGGGCCCCGGACGCGGACCTGATCCTGGTGGAGGGCTACAAGTCCGGTTCCCTACCGAAGATCGCGCTGGTGGGACCTAAACTGGAAAAAGTTATCACCGACTTTCCCCGGGTCATCGCCCTGGTGGGCGAAGATCCCGGTACCTCCGGGCTGCCGGTATTTTCCCCTGAGCAGGTGGAAGAGCTGAGCTTATTTATCCAGGAATTCCTGTCCCTGGGGGATTAGGGATTGGCACCCCCCGGAAATGCTTTTTAAACCGATTCGAGACCTCACCCCCTCTCAACAGCGATTCCCGTCTTAACAACCTCTTCCGGAGCGTTCCAAACTAGGCATAAGCACCTATTTTGAAGGAATAAAATAGGTAAATATGCCTATTTACTTTCTGCAATCTGGAAATAATAGTTAAGTTAAATCTTTTTCCTTTTTGCCGCCCTCATAGGCATTTCTCCCAATACCGCCTCTCTGGGAAGATAGAATTCCGACACCCGCGAGGAACACTTCTCTCAAAAGGAGGAATTCATGAAAAGGCGTGAATTCATCAAGTATGGTATGTGCGGATTGACTGCCGTGGCCCTGGGCACCATACCCCTGCCGCCTTTTTTCAGCAGAAAGGCTGAAGCCGCCAACCTGACGGTCAACCTCTCCATGGAAGAAGCTCTGGTGGAAATGATTGACGGCACCCGGGTGTTCTTCTGGCTTTTCCAACTGCAGGGATCCGCCTTTCCGAGCATTCCCGGCCCGGTTATCTTCGCCTTTACCGGCGATCGGGTTACCATCAACGTCACCAACAATCTCGATGAAGTTCACGAATTTCAAATCATCGCCGCCGGGCGTAATCGCCGCAATCTCAATACCGGTCCCATACAGCCTGGCCAGACCGCCACCCTGAGTTTTATCGCCCCGGATGGCGGGACGTATATGTACCTCGATCCCAGGAATGCGCCGGTGAACCGGGTGCTGGGTCTGCATGGGGCCTTCGTCGTGCTGCCGGCCGCAGCCCGTGTGGTTCCTCCGCCGCTCCTCGGCAATCCCAATCCCCAGCCGGTCTTTCCCGGACCGATCCTCCCCAATGGGAACGCCATCACCCCTTATACCAGGCCCACCGCCCAGGTTCAGCAATTGTTCAATGACCTGGGGGCCCAACCCTTCTTTGAGGTCCGCCCCGGAGAGCCTGGGCAGTTCTGGGTGCCGGTGCGCCCAGCCAATCAGCCCATCCCCGACCCGCTACGGCATGCGTTGGAAGACCGGCTGTTGCCCGCCAACGAATTAGCCCGGCTGGCGGCCATTGAGCCCTTTTTGTTTAGGACCCGCATCTGGGTGTTCAATGCCGTGGACCCGTTTTTCAATGCCATCGCCCAAGCTGGCGGCAACGCCGAACCCGGCGGCGGCATCGACCCCGCGGTCTTCCGGGCCAACTTCCTGGGCCGCTATTTCTTGACCAACGGCAAAAGCGGCGCATTTTCTTCACTGGAAGACACCGCGCCGGATACGGTTCTCGCGGCCTTTATCGGCGAGCCCCATGTCGTCCGCATTTTGAACGCCGGCCCCCCCACTTTCTCTCCCCACCTGCACGCCAACCACTTCTACGTGCTGGCGGTGAACAACGTGGTGTTGGAGAGCGTCACCCATCCGGATACCATGACCGTGGGCACCGTGGAAAAAGACATTCCTTTCCGCCGGCTGCAAGCCGACCCACTCGGCCCCACCAACCGCTTGTTCCTTAATGGGGGCAGCCGCGTAGATTGGCTGGTCCCCTACATAAGGCCGCCGGACATTCCCGGAAATCGCAACATCCTATTGCAGGATCTTATTCCCGAAGAACTGGCCACGGTCCTGCAGGTTAAAGGTCTCGAAGTAGCCCAGTCTCCCCTGGAGTATCCCATGCACAGCCATGTGGAGATTGACCAGACCGCGGCAGGAGGCAATTACCCCCAGGGTCTGATTACCCATTTCATCTTCCTGGGTGAATTGATCAATGGCGTGGAGGTGCCTTTTCCTGAGCCCGTCATTATGTGATGACGAACCGTTGGTTGTCCTCACCCCCTCTCCATGGGGGCTGAATAGCCGAAGTCTCAGGCAAAAGCACCAGGAACAAAGTTCTAAAAAGGAGATGAAATCATGCCTCTGCCTCTAATTCGCCGCGGCATTGAGCCGCCCCAAGATATACCTATGTTCTTGAAGTTTGTCTGCCCCCCCACTTTCGGGGGCGGCCCCTTGGACCCGCAGCCTCCCACCCGGGAAGTTTCGCGGAAACTGGACACCATGATCGACATCCCGCTGCCCCCCTCGGTAGCGGCCGTTACCCGGGCCGGAAGAGACGATATCAGGGCCTGGATCATTGAAGATCCCGACGATCCCAACGGCAGAACCTTCCCCTCGCCCATCATTCGCACCGTGGAGGGAGACATAGTCTGGGGCGACGTCGGTTTTGCCTTCAACACCCACACCATCCACTGGCACGGCATCGAACCCACTCCCATGAATGACGGCGTGGGACACACTTCTTTCGAAGCCACCGCCAATTTTATTTACCAGTTTGCCACCAATACCGCGGGCACATACTTTTACCACTGTCACAAGAACACCGTGCTCCATTTTGAAATGGGCTTATATGGCATGCTGGTGGTGGACCCCCCTAACCCGGGGACCCGGCCCGACATTCCCGCCGCGCCCTTTCCCACCGGCGGCCCGGGATTCGTGTCGGCGTTTTTGCCGAATTTTCCCGGTTTCGTCCCGGGCGCCAACGTGGTGCCTTATGATGTGGAGGCCATTTGGGTCCCGGATGAATTCGACTCCATCTGCCACGAACTGGGGCATGACGCCTTCATGCAGAAATGCGACAACAATAATCCCAATGACCCGAATAACTTCACCCAGGACGGCATCCTGAACGACTTCATCCCCGATATCTTTTTCATCACCGGGGTATTCCCAAGGGTGGTTCAAGGAAACCTCAACAACCTGCCCATCATCACCGCCGTCATCCGCCCCAACACCCGCACCGATCCGGATACCGGTCCCCCCGCCACCTTGGTGGCGCCCACGGTCCGGGTGGGGCAAACCCTGCTCGTCCGGCTCCTCAACGCCGGCTACACCATCCAGGAATACCGCATCGGCAGGCCGGGAGACGCCCTGGATGCCACGGTCATCGCCACTGACGGCCGTCCCTTTGGAATTCCAGGCACCGAGAATCAATACTCCAGTCCCTTCGTCATCCCCGCGGGGACTCGCTTCCGCCTGACCACCGCACGGCGCATCGACATGCTCTTCCGGCCCACGGTGCCCGGGATATTCCCGGTGGTCATTAAACATATCGATTGGACCAAAACCCAGAACGCCGTGGTACCGATCAGGGAATTGGTGTGGGGCATAACCCGGACCATTATCACCGTCGTCCCCTAAATCAGGACTCCCTCCTGAATTGCCGGAGCAGGAAGGGCGGGGTAAACCCGCCCTTCCCTTTCCGAGGTCTACGGTTGAAGAATCCGGGTACCTGAAAAAATCGATTCTTCCCCCCATTCTGAATTATTCCTGATGATTAAGATCACGTAATATCTTCTATTATTCTCTTACCACCCTGCTTCCTGCTAGTTAATTATCAACCCCGCAAATAGGCATGATTGCCGATTTACTTTAAATAAAACAAGCAATTACATTATTGATAACCAGTCTCTTCTCCGACCTCAGCAAATCCCGGAGCGCTCCCCCCTTTCCCGGAAACGGCTATGACCGGGCTTTGTTCCAGGGGTGCATTTTTTGAAAGCAAGATGGTCATGAAAAGGCGCGGTTTTAACCGGTGGTAGATGTGTGCTGCTGTGGGGTGTTTCGGAAGCTATCCACCGGAAATCATTCCTTAATTTCGAGGAGGACTTTATGAAGAGGCGTGATTTTCTTAAGTACACGGCCGCAGGGCTGGGCGCCATCTGGGTGGGAACCAAGATACCGCCCTGGGTCAAGAACGAATCGAGTTCGGGCTGTTCGGCCTGACCATCATCGACCCGCCGGACGCCTTTTTTGCCTCCATCAGAAGGGTTCTCCCCAACGGCAGAGTTGTTCTTAACAACATCCCCGTCGGCGCCGGCAGGGACCGCCGGCGGCGGACCGCGGCCAACCTGGTAACCCCGTTTGCGGACTTCACCAACCTCTTTCCGGGATTCATCGGCGGCGACCCCATCAACGGCGTCTTCGTGCCCGACCCCCTGGGCCAGTTCCCCACGGACCCCCATGCCTTTACCGTGCCCTACCAGGTGGAGGCCTTCTGGGTCCTGGATGACCGGGACTCCGTCTGGAGCGAATTTGCGCCTTCGCCCTTCGCCTTCTTCCCCCGGAACGGCAATCGGCCCGGCATTAATGACCGGTTCCAGATCGGCTTTTTCAACGACTTCCGCGCGGATTTCTGGTTCATCACCGGCGTGCCGGTGCCGGGGCCACCGGGGAGCGTGGTGGCCATCGACCCTGCGGGCGCACCCCCGGCAGGCGGAGGATTGCCCGGAGGAGTCATTCCGGCGCAGCTCAACAGCGGCGTGGCCGGGACCCAGATCGCCCATCAACGCCCGGGTGAACCAGACCATCCTCATCCGCACCCTGGACGCGGCCTACAATAACGCCAGAATCACCTTCCCGGTGGACGTGGTGATCATTGCCGTGGACGGCCGGGCCTTAGGCGTGCCGCCCTTCGGGCTGTATAACAACGCCTTCCTGCTGCCCGCGAACACCCCGATCCTGATCTGCACCGCGCGGCGGTTCGACGCTTTGATGAGGTTTAAAAGTGTTCAATTTCCCAACGGCTTCAACGGCTTCGCCACGGTGGAATTCATCGACAGCCAGGGCACGACTCCGGACCCAGCCAGCAATAACGTGCTTCTCGGCCCGGTCCTGCAGACGGCCCTGATCCCCATCAATATTGCCCCTGCCCCATAAAAAAAATCGAACCGCGGTCCTTCCGGGCCGCGGTTCGATGCTCTCATTATCTGAAAATCTTTACCTCTGCGCCCTCTGCGTCTCTGCGGTAAAAAAAATTCACCGCAGTTATTCATGGACCATTGGCCCACCCGTAAAACATGAAAAGTCTGGTGGAGCGGGCCTCCGTGCCCGCTCTGACTACGGGCGGCCAGGGACGGCCGCCCCACCAATTAACTTTTCAGGACAGAGACGCAGAGGGCGCAGAGCGAGTTTTGCTGCAACTACTTATGTTGCTCTGTCTTGGCGAGTATCACCCCTTCTTTCCCTCCAAAACATCATGCACCCAACTGAGGGCCGCGGAGGTGTTGGGAAAGCCGATGGTGCTGGTGAGCAAAACCACGGCGTGCACGATTTCCTCGGGAGAGGCCCCGGCAGCCAGGGCCCGCCGGGCGTGGCTGTGCACCGACCCTTCCGAACGGATGGCCGCGGCCGCGGCCAATTGCACCAGGTGGGAGGTCTTTTCATCCAAGGGACCCGATTTTCTTACGGTTTCCCCCAGCCGTTCCAACGCCTCAAAAAACCCGCCGTGTTTGGACTTGATGAAACTGTACCATTTGGGATACGTTTTCTCCGCCATGCGCCTGCCCTCCGTGTAGGAGCGAACCTTGTGTTCGCCCTGGACTGTTCTGGGCGAACACAAGGTTCGCCCCTACGGTTGACTGCCTTCTGGTTGCGAATTGGCTTAGACCAAGTCAACTTTCAAATGAATCGACTTGCCGGGTAACTCCTTGATAATCTTTCTTTCTTTTACCGAAAACCGAAAACCGAAAACCGAAAACCGTATTATTCTGGATATAAGAGGAAAATAGTGGTTTGATAAGTTGCTGGCAATAGGAAAAGCTCCGAGGAAACTACTTTTAGGATTTTTATGGCTAAAGAACGCTTATCCAAAGGCATGATCCAGGTCTACACCGGGGACGGCAAAGGCAAAACCACCTGCGCCCTGGGGCTGGCCTTCCGCGCGGTGGGACAGGGCTTTCGGGTCTTTATGATCCAGTTCCTCAAAGGCCGGGAGACCGGGGAAGCCCAGGCCGCGGCCCGCCTGGCCCCGGAAATGACCTTGCGCTATTTCGGCCGCCCCGGCCTGGTGAACCTGAAATCCCCGGCCCCGGAGGACCTGGCCCTGGTTAAGGAGGCCTGGGACCTGGCCCGGCAGGTGATTACCAAAGGCGATCACGACCTGGTGGTCCTGGATGAAATCAACCTGGTCCTCACCTATAACCTGGTCCCCCTGGACCAGGCCCTGGAGGTCCTGCGCTCCCGCCCCCCCTGGGTGGAGGTGGTCCTCACCGGCCGCCAGGCCCCCCCGGAACTGGTGGAACTGGCGGACCTGGTTACGGAAATGCGGCCGGTTAAGCATTATTATCAGGCGGGGGTGAAGTCCAGGCGGGGGATTGAGTGGTAGGGGTCAGGGGTCAGTAAAAGTAAAACCCAAGGGCAATTTCTTTGTCTCTGTTTACTGCTAACCTCAAGGAAGGGGAAAAGAGAAAAATTACAGTGATCAGAGTCTTTAACTGATCACTGATCACCGATTACCGGTTCTTTCCCTTTTCCCCTTTTAACCTTTTCCCCTTTTCCCCATGATCAATCACCTTATCAGTCCCAACACCCCCCAGGCCCCCGCGTCGGCCAAGTACAAACCAACAAAGGTTATCCCGGCCATCAGCAGCGAGGTAGCGTACAGGACTTTGATTGCCTGGCGGTGGTGGGGCGCGGCCAGGGGCTGGCGGAGGTCGCCGATGTAAGGTTTTTGGATGACCTGGCCGAAGTAGGTGCTGGGGCCTCCCAGGCGCACCCCCAATGCCCCGGCCATGGCGGCTTCGGGCCACCCGGCGTTGGGGCTGGAGGCGTTCTTGGCATCCCGGCGCAAAATCCGCCAGGCCTCCCGGTAATCCAGGCCGGCCAGGATTGCTGAGGCCACCATCAGGAGCGCGGTCAGGCGGGCCGGGAGGAAGTTGATCACGTCGTCGGCCCTGGCCGCCATCTTCCCGAACCTGGCATAGCGATAATTTTTGTAGCCCACCATGCTGTCCATGGTATTGGCGGCTTTATAGAGAAAAAGTCCGGGCAGGCCCAGGAGCAGGGTGAAAAACATGGGGGCCACCACCCCGTCCGCCAGATTTTCCGCCACGGTTTCGATGACGCCCCGCCTGATCTCCTCCGGCCCCAACTGAGAGGTATCCCGGCCCACGATCATGGCCAGGTGGGACCGGGCCTCCGCCATGTCCCCCCGGCTCAAGGCCTCTTCCACTTTGCGGCTTTCGTAGTGAAGGCTGCGGGTAGCCAGGCCGGTATAAAGCAGATAGGCGAGGATCGCGAACCCGGCCCAATGGGGCAGAAACATCACCGCGCCCAGCACCCCCAGCGCCCCGATCAAGGTGGTCCCCATCACCCCCAGCCAAAAAAGGATTCCGGCGGGCACCCGGGGCCGGTAGCAGACGCCTTCCCAGTACTCGATGACCCGGCCCAGGAAGCGCACCGGATGGGGCCATTGGGGCGGGTCCCCCAGGAGGAGGTCCAGAAAGTAAGCCGCGAGGAAGGGGAAGGCGAGGTCCATGGGGGACTCCTGTTGGTACGGTTTTCTGTTTTCTATTTCTGTTTTCCGTTTTTGGTCTTCGGTCTTTGGTCTTCGGTCTTCGGTTTTGGGTTCTGGGTTCTGGGTTTTAAAAAAATTACATCAAAAAGGTGAGAATGTGG
>DYJG01000084.1 GCA_020723225.1 Desulfobacca acetoxidans
CCACCGTGCCGGCCCGGCTGGCCCAGGCCGGCATTCCCGAGGTGCATTGGCTCCCTTCCTGGCCGGAGTCCGGCCAGGAGCCGGTGGCCGCGTTTTTGGCCAAGCATCTGGCCCGCCTGGGCCTAAACGTCCCCCCCGAACCTTTCCGCCTGGTTATCGATGAGAAGTGGCAAGAAGAGGCCCCACCCTTATCCGGTCCCGGCCCCTTCCTGGCGGTGGCCCCGGGGAGCGGCCACCCGTGCAAAAACTGGCCCCTGGCCCACTACTACGACGTCACCCGGGACCTGGCCTGGGAGCATAAATTGCGGGTGATCTGGCTGGCGGGGCCCGCGGAGGCAGCCATTCTGCCCTATCTCCAGGGAATGGCCGCGGCCCAGGACCATCTCCTGCTGGCGGGTCTGCCTTTGACCGCGGTGGCTGCGGCCCTGGCCCGGTGCCGCCTCTACCTGGGAGGGGATACGGGCCTGACCCATCTGGCTGCGGCCGCGGGCGCGTCCGGAGTCCTGGCCCTCTTCGGCCCCACCGATCCTTTGATCTGGGCTCCCCGGGGAGATGGCGTCCGGGTTTTGCGGGCCCCCTGCCTCCAGGCGCCCTGCGCCGCCCCCCGGGAGATCACCTGCCCGGAGCCCAAATGCATGCAGGACTTATCGCCCGCCTCGGTTTTGGAGGCCGCGGCCGCGTTCTTGGCCCTCGGTTAAAATATTTGGCCCGCCCCGGTTTCGGGTTCAGATTATCGAGGCCAGCGCCAGAAAGAGCCTCCCTGGATTCGGAGCGCCACCACGGTACAAATAATTGAACCACAACCGGCCTGTTCTTTCCCGGGGAAATCCCTGCTCAGCCGCACAATTCTTGAATCTTAGCCGTTTTGAAAAAATTGGCACCGATAGTGCATATGTCTATCTGCAGGTTACCCCCGTATACCCCAAACCATATTCTCCTTTCTCCATAAAATGACCGGGCTTCCCCCTCCCGGTCATTTTTTTTCGTTTTGCGTTTTTCGTTTTGCGTTTCTCGTACAAACGACTCCCTCAAGCCGCCCCCTACCCCCGGTACTCTTCCGGCGCCTGCCGGAAATACTCTTTAACCTCCTTCAGGCCAGGAGGCGGGAGCTTGATACCCTCCCGGAGGAGTCTTAGCCGCAAAGCCGCTTCCTCTGCCCTGGCGCGCAAAGAGGCCTCCCCGGCCAACAGCCGGGCGGTGTCCCAAACTGCTTCCAGATTATTGCAGATGAGCAAAAGATCGGCCCCGGCTTCCAGGGCTGCCTGGGCTGCCCGGTCCACCGGCAGTTGCGAGGCGATGGCCCCCATCTCCAGGTCATCGGTGACGATCACTCCCTGAAACTTCAACCTGCGGCGCAGCCAATCCTGCAGGGCCGCAGCCGACAGGGTGGCGGGCCGGTCATCCCACTCCGGCACCAGCAGGTGCGCGGTCATGACCGCCGGCACCCCCGCGGCCGCGGCCAGCCGGAAGGGCAGCAGGTCCGCCTCCCGCTGGGCATCCTCGCTTAGCGCCCGGGGGAGAACCTCATGGGAATCCGCCATGGTGTCCCCCAAACCCGGAAAATGCTTGCCCACCGGAAAGACCCCGCCGGCTGCATAACCGCGGATCGCGGCCAGGGCATACCGGGCCGCCCGCTCCGGGTCGGAGCTGTACGCCCGGTGCCACAGGGGGCAGGCAGGCGAACGGGGGACGTCCAGGACCGGGGCCAGGTTCATGTTGATCCCCACCAGGGAGAGTTCCCGGCCTACCCGCCGGGACAAATCCTCCACCTCCTCCGGAGTGGCGCCTATCCCTAAATCCCGGGCCGGGGGGATGACGATAAACGGGGCCTTCAACCGCTGCACCGGCCCCCCCTCCTGGTCCACGGAGATGAGCAGGGGCAGGCCCGACGCGGCCACCGCTTCCTCTTGCAAATCCCGGCACAATTCCCAGACCTGCTCCGGAGATTCGATATTCCTGGCGAAGAGGATCACTCCCCCCACCTTCAGGTCCCGCACCAATTCCCGGGCCTGGGCGTCAATCTTGGAACCGGGCAGGCCCACCATTAACAGTTGACCCCAAAAAGAGAGTTCTTCGGGGTCGATTGGCTGTCTCATCGTGCTTCCTTTCTTTGAAAGTTCACGGTTCCACGTTTCAAGTTAGGTATCGGTCGATAAAACAAGGATTGGAGAGTTGCCGTGCCGGTTATAACCTTCCTCCGGTACATTCTTCTATCACAAATACCCTCCTACGAGGAGGGAAAGGAGGAATTCATTCTTTTTACTTAACTAAATTAATGAGCATGCGTTTTTTTCATGATTTCCCTTGCCCTGAAAAAGGGAATGATTATTTTTTATGTAGAACCCTTCCATATAAATTGAAACTCACAGGAATATTTCTTTGAAATTTTTAGGGCTTGGTGGCGAAGCCCGTTAGGGGAATCAACTAGAAATGTTTGAAGAATCTCTTAGAATTCTTCTCGTTGAAGACGACCCGCAAGATGCTTTCTTGCTTCGGCACGCCTTGGCCAAGATCAACGACCAGATAGTAATCCATCATTGTGAACGACTTTCAAAGGGTCTGGAATTTCTGAAAGACGGTGAGGCTGGCCTGGACGTAGTTCTCCTTGACCTGACACTGCCTGACAGTCAAGGCCTTGAAACCTTCAGCCGGATTCACAACCAAACACCCCAAATTCCCATCGTCGTTCTCTCGGGCATGGATGATGAAAACCTGGCCATCCGGGCCGTCCGGGAAGGCGCCCAGGATTACCTGATAAAAGGGGAAGCCAATCCGCAATTGTTGGTAAGGTCCTTATATTACGCAGTGGAACGGAGGAAATCCGAGGAGGCGCTTATTCGAGCCCGCAATGAGCTGGAAATTAGAGTTAAGGAGCGCACCTCGGAACTTGCCCTGGCCAACGAAGCCTTAACCAAGGTAATAGCCAAACTCAGCCAGGCCGAAAGAGAGGTACGCAGTTCTCTCCAAGGAATCATCCATGTAATCTCCCTGATCATCGAGACGAGGGACCCTTACACCGCGGGACATCAGAAAAACGTAGCCGATATCTCCCAGGCTATCGCCCGGAGAATGGGCCTCCCGGAAGAGAGAATCGAGGGAATCGTCCTGGCGGCGACCGTCCATGACCTCGGCAAGATTTCCATACCCGCCGAAACCTTGTCCAAACCGACCAATCTCAATGATTTTGAAAAAAGCCTTATCCGCTTTCACCCCCAATCGGGCTATGAAATACTGAAAATGGTGGATTTTCCCTGGCCCATCGCCAAAATAGTCCTACAGCATCATGAACGTCTTAATGGCTCAGGATATCCTCAGGGTCTCGCCGGCGATGACATCCTTTTGGAAGCCAAAATTATCGGAGTGGCGGACGTGGTGGATGCCATGTGCTCCCACCGGCCTTACCGGCCTGCCCTGGGGATCGATAAGGCCTTGGTGGAGCTCCTCAAAAATAACGGCACGCTCTATGATCCCCAGGTGGTTGAGGCTTGCATGAATTATTTCGAAGAGAGGAAGTCCAATACCTCTGCAGCCGATAAATTCTTTCCAAGGGTAATGGACTCCTCTTCTCCATCATCGCTGGCCAACCCTTGATGAGTTCTGCAAAATCGAAACACTCTGAATGATCTAAAGAATTTCTTAAATTTTTCCCTCCATCCCCAATGCCTCAGGAAACCTTTTCCAACCCGGTATAGCCCTACAGCTTTGCCTTGACAGCCGCGGCCCGGTTTGATTAGAATAAGAGAAATTTTTCACGAAATTTTAACCAGTTGATTTGTAAAGGTATTATTATTCCATGAACGACGTCTCCGCCAACATCCTGGTAATCGATGATGACAAGGTGATGCGGGACGCCTGTCAGCAGATCCTCACCCGCCAGGGCTACCGGGTAGAGTTGGCCGCCAGCGCCCGCCAGGGGCTGGTCCTGCTGGAAAAGGCCTCCTTTGACGCCATCCTTCTGGACCTGGTGATGCCCGACCTGGACGGCCTGGAAACCCTGAAGAAGATCCGGGCCATCGACCCGGAGAGCGAAGTGATCATCATCACCGGCTACGGCACCATCCAGTCCGCGGTGGAGTCCATCAAGGCCGGGGCCTTCCATTTTCTCTCCAAACCCTTCACCCCCGATGATCTGCGCCACCTGGTGGGCCGGGCCCTGGAAAAGCGGCGGGTAAACCTGGAAAACCTGTACCTGCGCCAGGAGCTGAAAAAAGATGAGCGCTCCGTCATGGTCTTCCAGAGCGAGCCCATGGAACGCATCATGGAAATAGTGAACCGGGTGGCCCCCACGGACAGCACGGTTCTCATAACCGGCGAGTCCGGCACCGGCAAGGGGCTGGTGGCCAACAAAATCCACCAGCTGAGCCAGCGCTCCCGCCGCCCCTTCATCACCGTGGATTGCGGCACCCTGGTGGAGACCCTCTTTGAAAGCGAGCTCTTCGGCCACGTCAAGGGATCGTTTACCGGCGCGGACGCCAACAAGATCGGCAAATTCGAACTGGCCCAGCAGGGCACCCTCTTTTTCGACGAAATCAGCAACATCGGCCTGGAGGTGCAGGCCAAGCTGCTCCGGGCCGTGGAGGAGCGCAAGATCTCCAAGGTGGGCAGCCACCGGGTGATCACCGTGGACGTGCGCATCATCGCCGCCACTAACAAGGACCTCACCAAGGCCATTAAGGACGGCTCCTTCCGGGAAGACCTCTTTTACCGCCTCAACGTAGTGCTCATCCAGATGCCCCCCTTAAGAGAGCGGAAAGGTGACATCCCCATGTTGGCCCAACATTTCCTGGAAAAATACAATGCCCGCCTGCGGAAGAACCTCCAGGGCTTCGCTCCGGAAGCCCTGGAACTCCTGATGCGCCACGACTGGCCCGGAAACGTCAGGGAATTGGAAAACACCGTAGAGCGGCTGGTGGTCCTCAGTTCCGGCCCCTTTCTGGAACCCGGGGACCTGGCCTTTGCCGGCACCATCCTCTCTCCGGCCGGCGAAGCTTCTTCAATGTCGCTCAAGGACCTGGAGCGGGATCACATCATCCAGACTTTGCAGCGCTTCGACGGCCATAAGAGCGAAACCGCCCGGGCCTTGGGCATCGACCGCAAAACCCTGCGGGAAAAGCTGCGGCGCTATAACATCGAGTAGCCGGGCGAGTCTGAAATCCTCATCACCACCGCCGCATCGGAATTCCCTAAATCCCGCCTCGAGCCCCTGACGACCCGGAAGTTTTTTGGGGCATTCAGGAAAGATATATCGAGTGACTTATTTAAATGCGCTTAGCATTCTCTGCGCCCTCTGCGCCTCTGCGAGAAACCTTTTTTCTCGCAGAGACGCAGCGAGCGCAGAGATGAATAATGCGCAATTATTTATGTCGTTATGTATAGATTAACGATTGCGCTTTCCAGGGACTCAAATCTGTAAGGCAATCTGCCGATAATTCTAATTTTTTAGCGGATAAACCTTGCAAAGCAACCTTCACCGACTTATATTTATACATAAATTCTTTCAGAATAGATTAAGCCATTTGCGCCTCCTGTCCGAAAAGACTGATACCGGCTGCGGCTTCACCGTGCCGGAAAGGCTCTGATAATTCCGGCAGTCTCTGCCCCGGCGGTTGCCCGATACTGCGGGGTGGCCGCGTTGCCATCCTTTCTTCAGGCTGGCAAACCCATGAAGAAATCAGTCAAGGAGTTATTATGAAACCGGCTTTCAGGCGTTATTGCCCGCGGGCCTTGGTTCTCCTGGCCGCCATTTTGGCCGTCACCGCCGTCTGGCTAACGGCCGGCTGGATCGGACCCGTGGAGGCCAAAATGACCCAGGCCACTGAAGCCTTGCTTCAGGGACCGAGAGAACTGGATGTCAACCATCCCAGGGTGCAAGCGGCCCTTGCGGCCCAACACCGCCATGGTCCACTGCTGATGTCCGAACCGGAGGTGGTGGGCACCGCCACCGGCCTGGATAACGCCGATGAACCCGCAGTGGTGGTCTATACCAAAAGCCCGGTGGCCGTCGGGGCCATTCCCTCCGCGGTGGACGGCATCCCGGTGACCGTGAAGGTTACCGGGGAGATCAGGCCCATGCAGACGGAATTTTTTCCCAGACCCGTGCCCATCGGGGTTTCCGTGGGCAACAGGGGGGAGTGTTCTTCCGGGACTATCGGCGCCAGGGTGCTGGATGCCCAGAAACGGGTTTACTTCCTGAGCAATAACCACGTCCTGGCGCGGGAAAATCACGCGCCCATCGGCACCGCCATCTCGCAACCCGGACTCTATGATTTGGCCTGTGTTTTCTCCAGCATCAACAGGATCGGCAACCTTTACGATTTTGAACCCATATCGTTTACCGCTAACAATATTATGGACGCGGCCATTGCCAGATGCACCCGGACCAACGTAGGGCGGGCCACTCCGGCGGATGGTTACGGGCTCCCCAAGGCCGTCACCGTGGCTGCCGCCATCGGCCAGCAGGTGCAAAAATACGGCCGTACCACCGGTCATACCCTGGGAACGATCTCGGCCATCAACGGCACCTTTAATGTGGCTTATGAAGACGGCACCGCCCGCTTCGTCAACCAAATCGTGGTCAACTCCACCACGGCTTTTATTCTCCCCGGCGATTCCGGTTCTTTGCTGGTGACCAATCGCAGGAACCCCGTGGGCCTGCTTTTTGCGGGCAACGGCAACGGCACCCTGGCCATCGCCAATCCCATCGACCCGGTGCTCCAGAGATTCGGGGTGACCATTGACGGCAGCGTGCCTCGGCAATAACCGAGGCGGCTGCGAAAAACCCGGGACCCGGGGTGAGAAGAAAACCGTGGCTTTGCGGACTTTCTCCTTTATCCTGGCCGCAACTGCGGTAATATTCCTGGCCGGGGCCGCAAGTATAACGGCCGGCCCCGGCTCCAGCAGCAGTCCGGGAGAAAAACTGGTGGCAGCCAAGACCATCGAAGAGGCCGTCATCCGGCATGCCCCGGACTTAATGGCCCTCCCCGGCGTGGTAGGCGTGGCCCAGGGGCAGTGCGACAAGCTCCCCTGCCTCCGGGTCTACGTCATCGAAAAAACGCCGGAATTGGAGCAAAAAATCCCGTCCCGCCTTGACGGCTTCCCCGTGGTCATCGACATCACCGGGAAGATTCGGGCCCTGCCGGAAAAAAGTGAGGAACGCCAAGGCCGGTAGGGCCTTCCCCTTCTATTTAACCTCGCCTCCTTTTCAACTGCCTCCAGAAGTTCAAAGTTAGGTGCCCCCCGACGGTATCTTTTCATAATTTTGCGGTGTGCCAAAGGCTCGCGAGATTCTGTTCGGAAAACTGACCAGTGGCCAGGAAAAACAAAAGTTTGCTTTTAACTTTAAAAGCACCCATATTATCATCGAGCCGGAAATCACCAAAGGATGGGGAGCCTTTTCTTCAAATGCCTTTTTCCATTTGCAAAAGAGTTGCACATGAACCTCCGCCCACTCCCAACCATGAAAAGTTCCAGCCAGGCAATGCTCTTGACTTTGAACTTTGAACCTTGAACTTTGAACTTTTTGGAACCGGAAACCGACCTGTAACTAGCCGCAGAATCTGCTGAATTAACGAAAAACGTAAAACGAAAAACGGCACCCCGTGACTCCAGGCCGCTCCCCCATAAATGTTCCCTCACCGGCGGACCCCGACGCGCCGGTTCTTAAGGGCCTGATTCTCCTTTACGGGGCCGGGGCCATGGTTTCCCAGGTCCTGATTCTCCGGGAGTTCCTGGTCCTGGCCCAGGGCCAGGAATTGAAGCTGGCCCTGGGGCTCTGGTGTTGGCTCCTGTGGACCGGCCTGGGGAGCCTCCTGGGGGGTAGGCTGGCGGCCCGACATCCCTTGGGTAAGGCGCAGTTGGGCGGACTTCTCTTCTTCCTGGGCTGGCTCCTTCCCGGCACCGTCCTGCTGGCCAAGGCCCTGCCCGCCTGGGCGCCGCTGCCCTGGGGCCAAACCCTGCCGGCGGGGACCATTCTCCTTCTCTTTCTGCTGGTGCTGGCGCCGTTCGGTCTGTGCTCCGGCCTCTTTTTCCCCTGGGCCTGCCGGGTCCTGGCCGCGTCCTCTCCCGAGGCGGCCGTGGGCCGGGTTTACTACCGGGAAGCCCTGGGCGCGGCCCTGGGGGTATGCGTAGTGCAGCTTTTCCTCATGGGACGCTATCCTACCCTGGCTTTGGCCCTGGCTAGCGGCCTGGCTCTGGCCCTGGCGGCCCGGCTCCTTGCCGGACCCCGATCCCGCGGCCTGCGCCTGGCCTCCGCCCTGGCGCTTCTGCCCCTGGCCGCAGCCTGGTTCCTCCATCCCCAGTTGGAAAAATTAAGCCACGCCTGGCAGTTCCCCGGCCGGGAGGTCCTGGCCAGCGTGGACACGCCCTACGCCCGCCTCACCGTCACCCGGGAGGGGGAGCAGGTAAGTTTCTTCGCCAATAATCTCTGGCAGGTGACCCATCCCGATCCCCTGACCGCGGAGCACCAGACGCAGTTGGGCCTCCTTCAACACCCCCAGCCCCGGAGCGTGCTCCTCCTGGGAGGCGGGTCCCCGGGGCTGGCGCCGGAGATCCTGAAAACCGCCAGCGTCGCC
>DYJG01000085.1 GCA_020723225.1 Desulfobacca acetoxidans
AGGCCTTGTCCTCGCTTTCCAGGGGGATGATCTGCTCCGGGGTGACGCCTTGGGGTGGATTCTGGGCCAGGTAATTACTATTCGCTTTTAAATCAGATATAGTAAATGGGACTTAAGAAAGGGAAAATGTCAGAGGTCCCACTGCCCGAGTTACTCTTATTATCGGGTGGGATTTTGGAAAGGTTAAAAGAAATTCTTTAAAGATGTAAACTTAACTTATATATTATTTGATATATAAGTTATTTTGTGAGAATAACCCTACCTTCTTCAACCCGGAAGCCCAGGGCCTGGAGAATGGCCAGTTGCGTGTCGTTGGGGGGAACCAGTCTTCTCCTGAGCTTTTCTTCTCCAGGCTCCCAGAAAACCGCGGTCCGCAAGTTTCTCAATTCCGCCATGGCTTCCTTGGGGGTGATCAGCAAACCCTTCTCATGCAGCCGCCTGAACAGGAGAATAAGATAGGTCAAAGCCACCATGCACACGAAGATATTGACATGGAGCTTGGATTCCGTCCAGTGGTATTGGGGGAGAAGAACCTCTTCCAGGGTAATGCCGGTTTGGCGGATCTGCTCTTCGACGATACAGCGGTCGATATTGGCCTCGCTGATCTCTACGCTGGACCAATCTTCATGGTCGGTAATCTGAATGGTCTTGCCCAACCCCCGGAGCACCTCTTCCACCACCTTTTCCTGGAGCTCCAAAGAGATGACCGGTGAGTCGCCTTCGAAGGAGAAATCCAACTTAAAGAGGTCCGGCCGCAGTTGGAGATACTGGCAGACCTGAAGCAGATGGGTTTCCAGGGACTTGGGGGCCTCTTCCGGTAGTTCCCCTTGCTGCCACTTCCGTTGCAGCCCGGCAAATTCCTGCCGCACCCGCTGGATTTTCTCCTTGAATTCCTCATATTGATTGTTGAAGGCCCGGGGGTCGAAGGTTACCGCGACCTTGTGGGGGCGGTCCCAGACGGTGGCCCGGGTTTCATAATACAGGATCTGGTCCTGGGGTGTCCCTTCGGTAATGAGCCGCCGGTTGTACTTGCAGGGCAAAATGGAAAAATCCCGTAAAGGCACCGCGGCCATTTCCGGGAGAAAGTCGGGGGTGTAGGCCGCAATTAAGTGCAGATCTTCCTGGGAATCGATCAGGTCAATGAGGGTCGGGGAATCCGTGCCCTTCCCCAAAATAACGGTGAGATCCTCCACCTCGATCCCCATCCCTTTGACCTTGGCCAGGATATCTTTGAAAACCTGATCCAGGGATTCCTTGCCTTGCATGGCCTTGGTGATGATCTGATAATAAATGGGCACCCCGGAGGATCTTTCCGTGATCAAGGCCAGCCAGAACTGATGCGGAGCTTTGACCCCTTTGCGCTGGGCTGACGGAATCGCATCTTCTTGAGCGGTGGAGGTGGAAGTATAACTGCTGATCTCCAGTAAGAGATTTTCCTTTTTGGAAGGCACCAGGGCGTGCACCTTTTTGAAGAACCGATTGATAATTTCTTCCAGATCCGCCTCGCTCACCCGGTTCCAATGGTTCCAAAAATTCTGAGAGCTCAAGGATTCCAGGCGCATGGGCCGGATGCGCAGAATGTCGGTGGCCTCGTACCAGGCCGCCAGTTTCCTCTTACTGGTGGAATCGATGGCCCGGTTGAGGGCGGCATAGAAGAAAAGCTCCCCCAGGCTGGGGCCTTTGGTGCGTTTCTTGGGAGGTAAAAGCTCATCCACCAGACCGGCCAGGTCCAGGTCCCGGTCAATTTCATTGAGCGCGAAAATCGAGCCGAACTCCTTGGGGGAGAAACCCTGTTGGGCCTTTTCATCTTGTCCCGTAAGGAGGGCCTGGACTTTTTCCGCGGTGCCCAGGTAGACCTGGTTCACCGTGGTCGGCTTCCCGTAAACCCGCTGGGTTTCACGGATATAAAAATATTCCCGCCCTTTTTTTATCTTTTTATAAAGATGCGCCATACCTTGATCCTGTCCATGTGATTATCCTGGTTCGTAGATATAGAATCTCTATTGGAGAATTTTGCAAGCAAAAAAATGGTGGGTATTACACTGTAACCAGGCTTGACGATTATATAATTCGGCCACTTAAACTGATATAATTAATTTTTTGATAAAGTCGCATTTCCGAATCCAAGGTAGGACATCGGGGATGGAAAATTAGGAAAAAATGGAAGAAAAATTTGTAGCGCAAAATATTCCATGCCTTCTTTAAAATCAACCGCGTCGCCGGATTGCAGGAAAACAACTTATTTAATTAATCCTTATCTTAAACCCCATCCTTAACCCCGGCCCTTCCGGGATTTGCCCAAGGGCCATTGGGACTTGGGCAATTCCCTGGCCCCTTATCCCGATGTAGTCCGGTGAGAGGCCGGCGTCATCTTTGACTCCCGGTCATCGTAATGTTGTTAACCGACCTAAACATCTTCCCCAAAGGTAGCGCGGGGAAAGAGACATTATCGCTTTTACCCAAAATATCCAGCAACTTACTACATTACATTAATTAACTGAATTGTTTTAAAAAAGAACGTAAGTTAATAACCTTTATTATTTATCCAGACAAAGAAATGGAGAAGATGTTTTTTTATCCAACAAAGGGGCATTGTTTTTTGATTTCTATCCAATAATAATTTTTAATCTAATCACTCGATCCGGCCTGTAGGATCTCCTGGACCGCCAGGTTCAACAATCCCCAGACCGCGTCCAGATGCCAGAACCGGTCCAAATGCGCGGGGACGGTAAAGGAGACCTGGGCCGGGAATTCTTCGTCGCTCTGCCAGATGATCACCTCCACCGTCAGTCCGGGAAAGACCCGCAAGGCCACGGCCGCATCCCCCGCGGCCCGCTTTTCGCCGCGGAGGCGCTCACCGGCAGCCGCCAACCCCGCCGCATCCTGGCCGAAGCGTTCTTCCAGGGGAACATGGGGCAATCCATGGTGCCCCCTAAAGAAGGTGGCCCCGCCGTCAAGCTCCAGGGGACTGGTGGGAGGCCCTAAGGCGTTGATATCCAGGCGCAGCAGGTAGAGCAACGCGGTCAGGCAGGCCCGGAAGCCGGGATCCGTCCCCGGCGCGCGGTTTACCTGAATCAGGCGCACTTTCGGATCGATCACCAGTTCCCGGTCCAAAAAGGGGAGGTAATAGCGGCCGTTTCGAAAGAGAGCGCCCGTGCGTCCGGCCACTTCCCCGGGGTCCAGCCCGCCCAGTTCCTCCCAGAATTCCGGGTTCACCTCCCGGCATTTTTCATAAGTCACAGCTTGTGCTTCCTTGCCTGGACCATGGCGGCTCTGGAGGCCACGGGTGTTCTGCCTGCTGCCCGAGACGCTCCGCTTCCTGCGGCCTTTTGCCATTATTTTATTTAACAGGCAATTTCCTTCATTTTATACTATCCCCAAAGCCCGGAAAATACTTATACTTCAGAGCTATGGAAAAGTTCTTCAATGCGCAAAGCGTCGCCGTGGTGGGTGTTTCCGACAAACCCTTCAACCTGGCCCAGGGCATCGTGGCTAATCTCCTGAAATTCGGCTACCAGGGAAAGATCCTGCCGGTGGGGCCCCGGGGCGGCAATGTCTTCGGGTTGCCCATTTATCCCCGCCTGGAAGACCTGCCCCAGGCCGTGGACCTGGCGGTAATCATGACCCCCGCTAAAGTGGTCCCCCAGGCGGTGGAGACCTGCGGGCGGCTGGGCATCAAAAGGGTGGTGGTGGAATCCGCGGGCTTCTCCGAACTGAACGAAGCAGGCCGGGCGATGGAAGAAGAGATTCGCGTCTTGCTGCATCGCTACGGCATGCGCCTGGTGGGTCCCAACGGCCTGGGCCTCATCAACATGGCCACCGGCCTGGCCCTGCCCTTCGCCTCCTTGGACCCCCCGCCCATCAAGGGCCGGATCGCCATCATTTCCCAAAGCGGCGGGGTGGGTTCCCATCTCTTTGCCTGGATGGCCAAAGAAGGCCTGGGCCTGAGCAAATTCCTGAGCCTGGGAAACCGGCTGGACGTGGCGGAAAATGAAGTCTTGTCTTATTTCCTGGCGGATCCCGAATCCCAGGCCGTTTATCTCTACCTGGAGGGTCTCCGGGACGGCCGGGAATTGATGGCTCTCGCAAAGGAAGCGGCCAAACCCATCTATATCCACGCCCCCAACGTGGGGGAGGAGACCGCTCTCATCGCTCATTCCCACACCGCATCCCTGGCCACGGACGAACGGGTCTTCGAGGCCGCGTGCCGGCAAAGCGGCATGCTGCCCATCAAGCGCCAGACCGAATTCCTGAACGCGGCCAAGCTCGCGGGGCAACCCCCGGTTACAGGCTCCCGGCTGGTGGTCCTGTCCCGCACCGGCGGCGAGGCGGTGGTCACCGCCTATGCCTGCCGCCAGTGGGGTTTCAAGCTGCCGCCTTTGTCCCCCCAATTGGCGGAACTCCTTACGCAACGCTCCCGGGCCGGAATTATCCGGCCCACCAACCCCATCGACCTGGGGGACATCTTTGATTTTGCGGTCTACGAGGAGATCGTGGCTGCGCTCTGCCGGGACCCGGAGGTGGATGCCATTTTGTTGAATTATGGCCCCATGGCGGAGTTCGAAATGGAGCGGGGCCGGCAGATGGCCCGATATTGCCTGGAGCAGGCCCGGGCCGCGGCCAAACCCCTGGCGGTCACCATCCTGGTCACCCTGGAGGAAGAGGAGTTTTTCCGGGAAACCCTGGGGACGCCGGTCTTTCATTTCCCCGAGGACGCGGTGGAAGCCCTGGCCGCCCACCGGTATCTTGCCCAGAGAGGAGAAACCGCGGCCCGAGCAACCCCTCCCCTCTTTGACCCTGAGCGGGCGGCTCACCTTTTGCCTGAGCCACCGGGCTTTTTGTCCCTCCCCCAGGCCTTGTCGCTCATCGAGGCAGTGGGAATAGCCGTGGCCCCATGGCGTGCGGCCGCCGCGCCGGAAGAGGCGGTGGCCGGCGCCGCCATCCTGGGCTATCCGGTCTGCCTGAAATTGGCCGCGGCCTCCCTGGTGCATAAAACCGAGGCGGGAGCGGTGCTCCTGGACCTGAAAGACGCGGCCGCCGTGGCCGCGGGGTTCGCCAGGTTGGCTGAGATCGCAGGAGAGTCTCTGCCTTCCGGCGAAGACTGGCAGGTGGTGGTCATGGACCAGGTAAAGGGCGGCCGGGAACTGCTGGTGGGAGCCCGGCGTGATCCCGTATTCGGGCCGGTCCTGGCCTTTGGCGCCGGGGGAGTGGGCACCGAGGTTCTGGAGGACATCTCGCTCAGCATCGCGCCTTTGGACCTCCCCCAGGCCCGGGCCCAGATCGGGGCCACCCGTGTCGGCAAGATGCTGGCGGGCATCCGGGGGCAGGCCCCCGCCGATCTGGACGCCTTGGGCCGGACGCTGGCGGTCCTCTCCCAACTGATGCTGCAGTTTCCCCAAATTCAGGAAGTAGACCTCAACCCGGTGCTGGCCTTTCCCGGGGAACCGGGCCTGGTGGCCGTGGACGCCCGGATCAGGGTGGGATTTCCGTAGCCGGTAGTCAGTGGCCGGTTGCCGGTTCTCCGTTTTCGGTTTTCCTTTTTCCAAGAAAAAAGTGTTGCAGATATCTGTGGCAACATTTGAAAGTGAAGATGCCATACGGAGCCGGGCCCCTGCCGTCGAAATTGATTTCTTGATAAAAAGTTTCTATTTAAGTATGTTTATGCATCCTTGCATCGATTATTGTTTCCTGTATAATTAACCTTCACCATGATGTCAAGAAAAAAATTGCTCTCTCACGAAACATTTCCCGGTTTGGCTGACCGGATAAGAGAAGTCCGGGGAAACCTGACTCAGGAAAAATTCGGGAATGTGCTGGGGATCAGCAAGGCCCAGGTCTCCAAGTATGAATCGCGCAAGGCTGTTCCTCCATCGGCAACCATTGACAAAATAGCCTCCACGGGAAACAGGACCAGGGAATGGCTTCTGTGGGGGAATCTCAAGGGAGAAGTAAAAGAGAGCGTGCACCCTTTCCAAACACCGGCGCCGGAAACCCCGGGCATAAACGCCCCCTACCTGTTCGCCGCGGTGGACACCGCGGTCTTGGCGCAAATCATCGCCGGCGTCGAAGGCCTGCTGTTGAAAAAGAAAAAAATCTTGAATCCGGTGCGCAAGGCGCATTTGATTTCACTGCTTTATGATCGCTTCCAGGAAACCGGGCAGCCTTTTGATGCAGCAACCATCGAGGAATTTTTGCGCCTGGTCTCTTAGTGCCGTTTTCGGTTTTCGGTTTTCGGAAAAAGAAACAGACATCCAGCTATTTAATATCAGCCTATTTAATATCAGCCCAGCCTCCTGACCCTATCCTAAACACTTTCCTCGGTCTTCGGTCTTTTTTTTCTTTATTGCTGATCCCTGACCAATGATCACTGCCCCCTGCTCCCTGCCCCCTGCTCCCTGGCCCCTGCTCCCTGCTCCCTGCTCCCTGGCCCCTGGCCCCTGGCTACTATCCCCGAAAGTTGACGCCTTTCAGGAAACCGCATATATTTATTTTCCAAATACAAGAAAAAATGGGAGGAAAACCCTTGAGTTTCGTGATCGCCCTGGCCGGAAAAGGCGGCACCGGCAAGACCACGGTGGCCGGCATGCTGCTCCGCTACCTGGTGGAGCATGGGAAGACCCCGGTGCTGGCGGTGGACGCCGACGCCAACAGCAATTTCAACGAAGTTCTGGGACTGGAGGTGGACAGCACCGTGGGCCAGGCCCGGGAGGAAATGAAAAAGGGCGGCGGCCTGGTGGACATCACCAAGGACCAGCTCATCGAGATGCGCATCAATCAATGCCTGGTGGAAGCCGACGGCTTCGATCTCATCGTCATGGGCCAGCCGGAGGGTCCGGGCTGCTACTGCGCGGCCAACAACCTGGTGGCCCACTTCATGGGGGTTTTGAGCAAAAATTATCCTTATATTTTGATGGACAACGAAGCGGGCATGGAGCATATCAGCCGTCTCACCACCAGCAATGTGGACCTCCTGGTGCTGGTGTCGGATCCTTCCTGGCGGGGGATTCAGGCAGCCAGCCGCCTCCAGGAACTGGCCCGGCAGTTGAAGATCGTTATCGGCCGCCCGATCCTCATCGTCAATCGGGCCTCTAACGGGCTTTCCGCCAAGGCCCGGGCCGAAATCGAGAGCCGGGGCCTGGAACTGGCCGGCCTGATCCCGGAAGATCAGGGCCTCGCGGAGTTTGATGCCATGGGGCGCCCCACTTACGCCTTGCCTGCGGATTCTCCAGCATTACAAGCAGCTTACGATATCTTCGCCCGATTATTGCCTTAAGTGCAAAATTCCATGGGCTTCAAGATGAATTTTTTGCTTGACTTATTTGACAATTAAAGATTATTTTCACAATGTTTAGACCTCTCTTGGAGTATGGGGCCGGAAATACCGGAAATATAAGGAGGGAACGACCTTGGCTTTTGAAATCCCCAAGCAAGTTTATTCTGGCGCGATCAAAACTGTAACCATCGGCAAGGGCGACAAGGCCATCACATTAGGGGGGGAGACATCCTACCCCTTTTATGTTTTTGAAGGGGTTATGCCTAACAAACCCCGGGTGGCCATGGAAGTATGGGACAAGAACCCCGGTGAGGACTGGGCTGCGCCGGCCCTGGAACCCTTCAAGGACGTGGCTGGAGACCCGGTGGCCTGGGCCCAGAAGTGCGTCAAGGAATTCGGCGCGGAGGCCATTGCCCTGGTCCTGGTGAGCACTGACCCCAACGGGGACAATGCCTCTCCGGAAGCCGCGGCCGAGACGGCCAAAAAGGTGGCTGCGGCCATCGACGTGCCGCTGCTCGTCTACGGCACCAGCAACGTGGACAAGGACGCGGAAGTGCTGCCGGCCGTGGCCGAGGCCTGCGCCGACTACAAACTGACCCTCGGCCCCGTGCAGGACAAGAACTACAAGAAGATCGGGGCCGCGGCCCTGGGGTACAACCACACGGTCATCGCCAACAGCCCCATCGACGTCAACCTGGCCAAGCAGTTGAACATCCTGTTGGGTCAATTGGGCGTCAAAGACTCCCAGATCCTGGTTGATCCCACCACCGGCGGTTTGGGCTACGGCCTGGAGTATTCCTACTCCGTGATGGAACGGGACCGCATGGCCGCCCTCACCCAGGAAGACGAAAAGCTGCAACTTCCCATCGTCAATTACCTGGGCCAAGAAGTTTGGAAAGTTAAAGAGTGCAAACAAACCAACGCTGAAGCCCCCCAATTGGGCGACCAGACCAAACGCGGCATCCTCATGGAGGCCATCACCGCGGTGGATCTGCTGTTGGCCGGCGCCGACCTGCTCGTCATGCGGCATCCGGAAGCAGTGAAAATGACCAAATCCATTATCCAGGAACTGGCCGGCTGAGGCGCCCGCGTTCACCTGGACAGACCATCCATTGCACTCAGAGCCCGGCCCATCTTATCTTTAGCGCCTGCCTGGATTTACCCCGGGGTATGGGGCTCTGCCTCTCAAGAGGGGCCATGAAGGTCGCCTCTTTAAAGTATGAAACCGGAGGAACTATTAATGGCTGAGTTAGAACTCGACAAACTA
>DYJG01000086.1 GCA_020723225.1 Desulfobacca acetoxidans
GCCGCTGGATTTGTAGCGGATATGGGCGACGATGGTGGGGCTGTTCACCACCCGGGCCAGGCGCTGGAAAGTGCCGTGGAGGCGGCCGTCGGTGAAGACCTTTTCTCCGGACTTTTCCACCACCGGCACATTATTGCGGAAGAAGCCGATACCCCAGCCGTGGACGTTGGCCCGCCCCCGCACCGCAAAGAGAGGCAGGGACGCAGCCGCGGTGTAGTTTTTAGACGCGGACAGGGCAAAGAGGTCGCACATCAGAGATGGCCCTGGTAGAGCAAGTCCGCGCCGGAGATGATCAGGATCTGGCCCCGGGCCTGATCCTGCTGGGAAAAGGCGCTCCAATTATCCTGGTCGTCGGTCAGGCCGCCGCTGACCGTGGTCACCAGCAGCAATTCCCCCACCGCCGTGGGGTCCTGGTAAGTGAGGACCTGGGCGGTGTTGAAAAAGGCAAAGAGCACGGTTTCATTGGCCATGAAAAAGGTGTACCTGCCGGGATAATTGCTAATCAATTTCCTGCACCCCAGGGCCATGACCTGATAAAGGCTCTGGCGGGGGCGGTTGGCCAGGCCGGACTCCATTTCATCCCGGACAAACTCAAAAACCCTGGCGGCCAGCAACCCCTCCCGCATTATCGGCCTGGTACTCTGATAGCCCATCAATTTCGGGGATTCCCCCTTAAAGATAAAAAGCCAGTTGTGATCCAAAAACCAGTCGGTGATGGGCTGGGCGTGGGATTCTTTCTGGTGTCCGCTCTTGGGGCAGCGGATATGGGAAAGAATGACGCGGCTGTCGATTACCCGGGCCAGGCGGCTGAAGCTGTCGTGCATCTGGTCGCCGGCGAAAATTCCTTCGCAGGACTTTTCGATATGCACCTGGCCGTTCCGGAAGAAGCCGATGCCCCAGCCGCTGATATTTTCCCGGGCCCGGGCGGCAAAGGGCGGAAGATACTCCTGGGCCGTATAATGGTGGCCCGCAGACATGGCAAAGAGTTCACACATCGGTCAGCTCCTTCCCGGTCAGAGTTACCCGCATTTTTCCCACTTTCAGGAACCGCACCCGGCGGGCGGCGTCAATGCTTAAAGGGGTCCAGAAAAACATCTCTTCCGGATCCCAGGCCCCGGGCAGGATCAACCCCAGGGCCAGGGTGCGCCTGGCGCCGTCCAGAAAACCCGCCAGACGCAGGTGCATGCCGCTCCAGGTGAGCCAGTGGAGGAACTCGCCTCCGGGTCCGGCCGGACTCTCCGGGGGCGGTTCTTCCACCAACAGCAGCTTCCGTTCCCCCGAGGACTCCCCATAAAGCACCCGCACCCCCAGGATTTGGCCGCACCGTTCCAGCTCCCCGGGCGCCAGGGCCGCCCCCCGGCCCCAGGGCAGGCCTTCCCAGCCCAGGGAGCGCCAGGGCAGCGCCAGGCGCCGGGCCTCCTGGAAATAGCGGCGAAACCGTTCTTCCCGGTAGCGGCGCCGGTCTTCGGGGCTCTTGCGGGTGGCCCGGGAAGAGACCGGCAGCCGCAGCAGGTCCCAGCCGGCGGGGACTTCGCCGCCGCCTCCGTCCCGCCACAGGGCCTGGAGCAATGGCTCCAGCTCCTCTTCCCGCTGCAAGGCCAGAAGCAGATGGGGGTGCAGCAGTTCCACCTGGGTCCTTTTCAGCCGCAGGGCCGCGGGGCCGTGGACCAGGCCGCTGGTATTCACCACCACCCGGCTGACGCCTTTGGCCGCGGCCTGGTCCATCAACACCCGGCAACCCACCGAGACCTCCAGGATGCTTCCCACCGGCGAAGTCTGGCCGATGAAATAGAGGCTTTCCGGAAAGAGGCTGTCGTCTCCCGGCAGCCGCGGGGGAAAGAGTCCCAACCCCAACGTGGCCGGCGGCCCCAGGTGGGACTGGCCCAGGTCCAGGTCCACCAGGGCCGCGGGCAGGCCTGCAGTAAAGGTTTTATATACCAGATACCGGCTCAGGGTGCTCTTGCCGGTGTCCGGCGCGCCCAGGACCATGACCGGCCCGCCCCGCTCCAGGAAGAGCCGGCTGGCTTCTTCCCACTCCGGCGGCGCCTCCAGGTGGGCCAGGAAGGGGAAGTGGCCTAGGCTTTGGGCATCGTTGCTAATGTCAGCCATAAAAACAAGCTTGCAGGATCATCCGTTCTAAAAAGTTCCGAGTTCCAGGTTCCAAGTTCCAAGTTGAATCCTCGTTCCCAAGCTCTGCCCTGAAAAGTTCTGGTTACCTGGTGGCACAGGCGTCTCGCCTGTGCGGTACTGTGGCGGGCGAGACGCCCGCCCTACGCGCTTTTCATGGTTTACGGGTGAGCCAAAGGCTCATGTTCAACTGCTTGGACACCTTTAAAAAGGCCGTCAAGATCAGGCTCGGCTATACTCAGGTGGCCTTCGGTTTATCCCGTTTTAGGTAAAGCCGGAGCTTTGCCTGAAAATTGGGTTCACAAGCCTGGGAACCGAGAGGGAAAACCAAACGCAAAGCCTTCCTTATAACCCCTGCCTGGCCAGACGCACGGCGAATTGGGGATAAACCCGGGCCAGTTTTTCCTTAACCGGACCATATAAGAGTTCCCTGGCCTCCGGACTGAGGGCAGGAGTTGTTGCAGTTTCGGCGCGAGCCTGAAATTCAAAGCCGGTGAGCTGCCTCACTTCCTCCAGGGAGACTCCCGGATGCAGTGACGCCAATACCGGCGGCCCGGGGGGAGCAAAGTTAAAAACGCACTTGGGAGTGATCAGACAGGTCACTTTTCCGGGCCGCTGCCGGGGGCTTAATTGCGGCGTGTATCCCGCGGCGGTGACCACGTCCACCTGCGGGACCAGCCCACGGGTTGAGTGATCGGTCTTAAACAGCGCCACCCGCTCCACCACGTAAGCGAGAATCGCGGAGCCCGCGCCCCCGGGGAGGCGCACTTGGGGCCGCCGGTAATCCCCCACGGCCATGAGGTTGATGTTGCCCCGGCCGTCGATTTGCGCGCCGCTCAAGAAGAAGAGATTCAGTTTCCCCTGCTGGGCGAAATCAAAGAAACCCTGCCACTCTCCCTCGAAGGGCCAGTCCCGGCTCCCGGCCACGAAGACCTCCGATTTGGGCGCATGGGTGAGCCGGGCCAGCCACAGGCTTGCTGCGGGCATGGGCGAAAGCGTGCCGCACGCGGCCTTATCCCCATCCCGGACCTGCCGGGCCAGGGCGGCGATCATGGTTTCTTCGCCGGGAGTCAGTGGATTCATAGTTCTTAAATCATCACCTTCGTCCCCACGCAACTGACCATGAAGTTATTGGGAAGCTCCGCGGCCAACTTCGTCAGGGCCTTAAAACCCGTGCAGTGCCCGGCTAGAATCAAACCCGGATTCAGTTCCTTCAGGCCGTCGATGGTGCCGTTGATGAGGTCGTCGCCCCCGGCGGTGAGGTGGAAGCCGCCGATGATCGCGGCAATCTGGTTGACGCCGGTGAGCTTCTGGGCATACCTGGTCATATTGACGATCCCCGGGTGGCAGCAGCCGCCGATGACCACCAGGCCCTTTCCGGCCACGTTCACCACCAGGGCCTGTTCGTCGCTGAAGGGATCTGGTTCCTCCTGCCCCTGAACCACGCGCTTGAACCCGGGGAGCGGCTTTTCGTAGGAGGTGGTGGCCTCCACCGTGCCGGTTAACAGCGCCAAGTCCCGGAGCAGGACCGGACCCTGGTTTTCGTGGAGCTGGGCCCCGGCAGCCGCGAGTTTCTCTTTCTCCAGGACATAAGGCCCCACCCGGCCCCGGGGAGTGATCAAGAGCTTGGGAAAATAGCAGTCGGAATGAAAGTAAATCGGCAGCCCCGGCCCCCGGCGATTCAGAAACTCCAACAGGCCGCCGTAATGGTCCGGGTGGCCGTGGCTTAAAAATACCCCGTCGATCTCCGCGGCTTCGTGCTCCATGGCCTCCAGGTTGTTGAAAAAGGAGAGCGGCGAGTTGGCCGTATCCACCAAAATCTTGGTGGTGCGGCCGTCATGGTCCAGGGTGAGGAGCATGGCCAGGCCGTGCGCGGCCACCAGGGGCTTTTTCAGCTTCCCCAGGACCGCGCGCTCCACCACTCCCGGCTTAGACGGCTCGAAGATGTCAAAGAAGTTGTCCACCAAAATTTCCACGGTAACGCTTTGCACGGCAGGTATTTGCATGGTGGCCCCCTATGAAGTGAGCAGTGAGCAGTAAGCAGTGAGCAGTATGAAACCGGGTTACGAAAAGTCCGGTTCTCTTCCCGACCCCTGGCCCCTGATCTCTGGTCCTCCCCCGGCCATCATCTCTCAAACTCGAAAGTCTTGGCCTTAGGGGAAAAAAATGGTAAGAATAAGATGTATTTTTGCTAAAACTACCCTTACCCCGGGTGTGTGTCAAGAATTTTGGCGGGTTCAAGGAGAGCAAGATGCCGACATATGAGTATAAATGCAAGGCTCACGGCCATATCTTTGAGGTGGAGCAGAAGATGAGCGATCCCCCCATAGAGAAATGCCAGGTGTGCGACGCAGAAGTGGAGCGCCTCATCGGCATCCCCACCATTTTCTGCAAGGATTCGCACAACAGTCCTTATAAAAAGGACTTCCGTTCCGACCCCCAAAAGTGGGAGTCGGTCTGCGAATCGGCCTTCGGCGCCACCAAGAAGGACAAGGAAGAAATCCGGAGAAACTGGAACAAAAAAGAATCCAAATGGGTTTAAAAGATCGTTTTCCGTTTTGCGTTTTTCGTTTTTCGTAAAAAAATAAAGAACATTAAATGGAAATGGGCGTATGAACTACGCCCATTTTTTATTGCGGCGATAATCTTCTTCTAACGCAAAACGAAAAACGCAAAACGAAAAACGGCACTACCTATTCATGGCCGCCAGGAAATCGCCGTTGTTCCGGGTGCCCTTCAGCTTCTCCAGCAAGAATTCCATGCTGTCCACCGGCGACAGGGGCGACAGCAGTTTTCTGAGAATCCAGATGCGGTTCAGATCGTCCGGCGGCAGGAGCAGTTCCTCCTTCCGGGTGCCGGAGGCGTTAATGTTGATGGACGGGAAGATGCGTTTTTCCGTGAGTTTCCGGTCCAGGTGAATCTCCATATTGCCGGTGCCTTTGAATTCCTCGAAAATCACTTCATCCATGCGGCTGCCGGTGTCCACCAGGGCGGTGGCGATGATGGTCAGGCTGCCGCCTTCCTCGATGTTGCGGGCCGCGCCGAAGAAGCGTTTGGGCCTCTGCAGGGCGTTGGCGTCCAGGCCGCCGGAGAGGATCTTGCCGCTGGCGGGGATCACCGTGTTATAGGCCCGGGCCAGCCGGGTGATGGAGTCCAGCAGGATCACTACGTCCCGCTTATGCTCCACCAGGCGCTTGGCCTTTTCCAGGACCATTTCCGCCACCTGGATATGGCGCTGCGCGGGTTCATCAAAAGTGGAACTCACCACTTCCGCCTTCACCGACCGCTCCATGTCCGTCACTTCTTCGGGCCGCTCATCGATCAAGAGCACGATGAGGACCACGTCCGGGTGGTTCCGGGCGATGGAGTTGGCCAGGTTTTGCAGCAGCATGGTCTTGCCGGTCCGGGGCGCGGCCACGATGAGGCCCCGCTGGCCCATGCCGATGGGGGTCATCAGATCCATGACCCGGGCGGAGTAGTTGTCGGCGTCGGTTTCCAGCTTCAGACGGCGTTCGGGGTAGAGCGGCGTCAGATTGTCGAAGAGAATCTTGTCCCGGGCTATCGCCGGGTCTTCAAAGTTGACGTTCTCCACCTTGAGGAGCGCGAAGTAGCGCTCCCCCTCCTTGGGGGGGCGGATCTGCCCGGCGATGGTGTCGCCGGTGCGCAAGTTAAAGCGGCGGATCTGGGAAGGGGAGACATAGATGTCGTCGGGGCCGGGGAGGTAGTTGTAGTCCGGGGCGCGCAAAAACCCGAAGCCGTCCGGCAGGATTTCCAGGACCCCACCGCCGGAGATCATGCCGTTTTTCTCCACCTGGGCCTGGAGGATGGCGAAGATCAGCTCCTGCTTGCGCAGGCCCGCGGCGCCTTCCACGTTCAAGTCCCGGGCCAGGGCCGCAAGTTCGTTGATTTTTTTATGCTTTAATTCGGATAAGTTCATTATTTCCTCTTAATAAATTATAAAAATGAATAATGCGTTATGAATGCCGCGAAATGCCGGGCCTCTAGTAGAGGCTGCACCGCTTCGACCTCCGGACTCCAGGGGGTGAAGATGGCGCTTCTGGGGATAAAATAAAGGCCTACAGCGGTGGGGAAATGCCGACCGCGAGGGTAAAATGGAAACAAGACACGGATAAATTCAAAATCGAGCCACGGGGATGGTGCTAGAGGTTATTCTAAATTCCTTTGTAGTATCGGGTCAAAGCCGGGATTTCTTAAGGCAGGTTAATAGTCACGGTAACCATTTTCCCATTTTCTGTCAAGAAGCTTTTTGCAACTCCCGCCAGATTTTCTCCACCTGGGCTCTGGTTTCGTCTAAAGACCCCCGATTGTTTACCACGTAGTCGGCCCGGGCCGCCTTGTCTTCAAGCGGCATTTGGGCGTCGATGATACCCTGGATTTCGGCGGCCCCCCGCTGGTCCCGGGCCTGGAGGCGCCGCCGCTGCTCCTCGGGGCCGACGTCCACCACGATGACCTTGTCGTATCCTCCCTGCAACCCGGCCTCGAAGAGCAGGGGCACCTCCACCAGGACCAGGGCCGTGCCCCGGCGTTCCAGGCCCTCCAGGCGCTCCCGGATTTCTCGGGCTACATACGGGTGGGCGATAGCATTGAGCCGACGCCGGGCCTCGGGGTCGGAGAAGACTAGGCCGGACATCAAGGGGCGGTTGAGAGAGCCGTCTTCTAAGAAATATTCGGGCCCGAAGGACTTACGCAATTCCTCCCAAGCGGGCGCTCCCGGGGCCACCACCGCGTGGGCCACCTCATCCGCGTCCAACACCGCGGCCCCCAACTCCTGAAACATCCGGGCCACCACGCTCTTCCCCGAGCCGGCCCCGCCGGTAATGGCGATTTTGAGCATAATATTAGCTATCAGCGGTCAGCTTTCAGCTTTCAGCAAAAGAAGTAGTGTGAAAGCGGAAAAAATGTAGGGTGGGCACTGCCCACCTTTTCCTCTGTCATTCTGAACGGAGCGAAGCGGAGTGAAGACTCTCTTTTTTTGCGGAAGGATATCCAATCTGCTTGTAATCATCGACACCGCCGGGAATTACCTTGGTGCCAACAACGAGATTCTTCGGTCGCTCCGCTCCCTCAGAATGACAAGTTGGGAGACCTTCGCAGAGGTCTCTATTTTGAGTTTATAAATCAAGCTCTTTTTTGACATCTTCCCAGGGAATGAAATAGTCCTTATCGTCCCGCCGTCTTGCCTCTTCCGCTTCCTTAATGGCGGCCAATTCACCAGGAGAAAGAGGCTCAGGGTCATAATGTCTCTCAAAGATAATGTCCACCAAGCGTTTTAAAAGGTCCGCATCGTCAGTCCTTAAAATGGCGGCCACCTTGGTGTGGATGCCGTATTCTATCTTGCCTCCTTTAATTTCCCCTTTTTCCTCCAATTCCCGGCAGATTTCCGCCACCACCTCGTATTTCAGATCGAGAGCTTCCATAATATCGTCCACATACGCCAACTTATCGCTTTTGGAAGCGAAAAAGGTCTTTATCTCCTCACGGGCTTGTTCTTTGGAGATATCTCGACCGATTGGGACCTGAATTGCGGCATCGGTGGTTTCTATCTTGGCACCTTTTCCTCAAATTTTGGCGGGCAATGTCCACCTTCTATCGGCTTAGATCAGATTTTCCACCAATTTTGTTTGAATAATGGATTAGATGCTTCAGGTCTAATTTTTGGTTTGCTCCCAGGTTGAAGATTAAATGAAGATACAAAATTAGATGGAGTTGCTATTCTTACGCCCAATGCTCTTTGACATAGATTGTTCACGAACTCCTTATCAAAGCTAAGTAAATAATTCATCCCAGCTAACTCAGCTTCAGCTAACACCTGACAATCTTTATCTTTATTATGATATTGTTTAAAATAATTCTTTCTATTTAATAATTGCTGTTGATCTATCCCCCAATCACTCATATCTAAGAATTCTTCAATTATTTTATGATGTAGCCAGTTGTCAATATCGCGTATTGCATTGATTTCTTCCTTAACAGAAGGAGGAATTTTTAATTTTCTTTCTATATAAAATAAAACTCTAATCATAGCTATTCGTTCATCGCGCAAGATTGGGTCGTCATTTTCTGGAGAATAATTATTAATAGCTTGCAATAAATATGTAACAGAATTGGAGTCAACACAAATATTCATGATATTCTATAGTCTAAGTCGTGTATGGTGGACATTGTCCATCTTACATTTACTTTAATTCGTCTCCTTTAAAAAATCCACCACCCCCTGAAAATCCCCCGGCAGCCCCGCTTGCCAGCCAACCTCCTCGCCGCTCCTGGGGTGGGTGAAGCGGAGTTGCCAGGCATGCAGCATCTGCCGCTTTACCAAGGGCCGCAGGCCCGAGAGGGCCGGGGGCGCGCTTTTCAATCTGGACGCGCCGCCGCCGTAGGTGGCGTC
>DYJG01000087.1 GCA_020723225.1 Desulfobacca acetoxidans
AGGGTGCAGCCGGCTAAGAAAGGAGAAGTTGTTGAGGGAACGCTGGCCCAGCTATTCGTAGCAGGAGTGTAGATATAAAGTTTTTTATTGCCGGCTGATGCTGGGTTTTCGGCCAAAACATACATCTTGTTGTTTAACACCGCCGCCGCGGTGGATGCGACTGGCTCCGGCATCAATGCACCCGTAGTCCAGGTATTGGTGCCTGGATTATAAATTTGCAATAATCTTGTCTTAGTCCCCGGTATGGCGGCTGGCATGTTTCTCAGGTAAGTCCAGGTGTTGGACCAGGGGGCATACACTTCCAGGCGGGTCTGGATGGTTGGAACCCCTGTAACAACTTTTATTCCTCCAGCCACGTACAACTGATTATCAACCACGGCCACCCCGGCATAGGCTCGGGAGCATCTCATGGGCGCCACGGTCGGCGCCGTCTTCCACCCGGCCTGGGCGTCAGGAATAAGAAATAATAGACCCAGGACGACTAAGACCCCTATCCAGACAAATCTTCCCGTCAATTTCATGACTATCTCCTGTGCCTTATAAATTAATATCAATTGATGGCAAACCTTTCCTCATGCTTTGCATTCTGCTAACAAATAACTTAAATGTCAACTATTATTTTTAAAAAAACTAATTATAACCATTTGTTATCTTAACATTAATTTGTTTACACATACTTAGGTAGGTTTTACAGGCGCAGAGCGAAGACCGGCCTGGTAAGAGCCGCAGCCATCGCCCGGACGGCGTCAAAAAAGTGGCGGAGGCGCTAAGAAATGCTAAAGTCGGGCATCTGCCGGATTATTTTCCGGAAAGGCGGGATCGCACAATGCTTTTTTATATTATGGATAAGGAAGATTCGAATAGTAATGTTATTCACATAACATGCAAGAACTTTAAAGCAGCCCTTACTAAAAATACTTTCTATTTTAATTTCATACACCAAAAACTAGCCATTGGCAAAATGCACTTCTCTCTGCGTACTCTGCGTCTCTGCGGTGTAAAAAAGGAAGAATTCACCGCAGAGACGCAGAGGACGCAGAGAAAAGATTTTGCAAAAGGCTCAACGGACACAGTTATTATTACCCCGGGCGGCGCCTGAGAAGCCGATGAAAGCAATAAGGATCGTTGTGAAACCGCCCGGTGGCGGCATAGGACATGACCCGGCAGCCCCCCTGGCATTGCTCCCCGAATTCGCAGCCCCGGCAGTTCGGGCCCAGGTCCGCTGCTGAAAACCGGCGGTTATAAGGGAAAGACCCGGCATCGAACCAGATGGACCAGAGGTCCCGCGCCCGCAGATCGCCTTCGATCAGGTGGTCGGGGAAAGAGAGGCAGCCCTTGACCTTACCGTCGCTGGTGACCCCCACCGAAGCCAGGCCCGCGGCGCAGCCGCGCCAGGGCGACTCCCGGGTGTCCAGTTCGGTATAGTAGCCCACTCCGTCCGCGGGCATCAGGCAAAATCCCGCGCCGGCGCAGCCCTCGAGGTTGCTGCGGATGAACTCGCCCATCTCCAGAAACGTTGACGGCGGCAGAGCAAGTTCTTCCTGTTCCCGGGCCCGCCCCAGGGCAAAAGTAGGCTGGACCTGCCAATGACGGACCCCCAGATTTTTAAGGAAATTGAGCAACTCCGGCAACTCGCCGACATTGAGACGGTTCACCGCGGTGATGGCCGCCACGGGCACGCCCGCGGCCAGGGCCGCCTCGATCCCGGCGATGACTTGCCGAAACAGCCCGGCGCGAGCGCGGATGCGGTCATGGGTCGCCTCCAGGCCGTCCAGACTGACCCCCACCGTGGCAATCCCGGCTTCCTTAAGCCGGAGCGCGTTTTCTTGCAGGAGCAAACCGTTGGTGACCATGCGGATGGGGATCTTCAGGTCGGCAAGGCGGGCGGCGATCTGCATCCAGTCCGGGCGGAGCAGAGGTTCTCCCCCGGTGAAGTCCACTTCCTGGACCAGAAGGGCCGGAAACTGATCGCAGAGATTTAACGCTTCGTCGAGATTAAGTTCATCGGCCCGGGGCAGTCCGGCCGCGGACGCGCAATGGCCGCATCGCAGATTACAGGCCAGGGTCAATTCCCAGCCCACGACGAGAGGAAAACCCTCGAACACCATGATGGCCGCTCAGGTGCAGGCGTAGCGCAGAACAGGCGGGCGGAGGGAAGTTCCGGCGGGTTCTTCCTCCCTGTTGCCTGTCCTCAGACCAATTTCTTGGAGCGCGCGTAGTTCATCAGGGAGATGTAATCACCGGCCCGGATGACCGGATCCCGTCCGGCCATCATGTCGTCCCCGATGTTCATGACGGCTGCGGCGATTTCCGCGGGAGGCTCCTTGCCCTCATGAATATAGGCCAACACTTGCTCCCGCACCATTTGTTGAAATTTTTCGGTGGGCCCGACCTTTGCCAGGTCAAGGTATTTTTTGATCATCTTTTCGGGGATAACGAGATACATAACAACGGTTGGGTCGTGGAGTAACTTACCGATGCGTATGTTCATTTCAGCGGCACCTCCTTAGACATTAAAACAATGATAAGGTGTAACCACTAAACTACCCGGAAATTGACCCTGTATGCGGCAAGATAAGTTTCTTTTCCAGAGTTGTCAATCACCGTTCTGTAAATTATATTGTAAATACTTGCCGCCGGCCCCGGGAGTCCTCCCCGCCCGCCCCGATCTATCTCATGGTAATGGTCAGCCCCTGGGGGCCGATATTCAGTTTGATTCCGGCCTGGGTGGCGGAGAGATCGATCACCACCCCCCGTTCGTTCTGCATGGCCAACCCGGCCACCCCCCCGGCCAGGGCCACGCCCGCGCCCAAGGCGCCGTAGGTGCCGGTGATGTCCAGGGGGGTCTTCAGATTGTAGACCTTGCCCCGAGCACTGATCTGGGCGAAGCCAATGTCCCCCACGCTCAGGCCCTCGACCCGGAAGGGGTACTTTTTCCCTTTGAACCACAGGACCCCATGGCCCCAACTGACGCCCACTATTGCGCCCACCCCTTTAAGTTCGATGGACACCTCCCCCACGGGGGGCAGGGGCTTGTGCTTTTTGGCGTCGAGAGAGGAAGTGGCCAGGAGCAAAACGATTGCCATTAAAACAAGGAAACTAACGCGCCGCAGATGTCCCATTGATCTATCCCCCTTCATTGACGAAATGGCCTGAATCACTGCAATGAAAAATTCTAAGTGGCGGCACAGGCTCTCCAGCCTGTGCGGTCTACCTGGACGGGCGGGGACGCCTGCCCTGCGGACTTTTCATGGTTTACACCCTTACGGGTGAGCCAAAAGCTCATGGCCAACTGTTCCCAGTTTAAGGGCAGGACGGAGAAAGTCAAGGGTCAATCGGATGGGGAGTTTTTAAAGCTGGATAATGGCAAGTTAGGGTGCGATGGAAAAACGATGGTGCGCCCCTCTTTCTACCCGCATTTGGTTTTTATGTTTGATCACAGTAAATTAGCTTGACTTCATTAATGGCGTCACCTATACATAATCAATTAACTACTGATTCCAACCTTTATTGATTCCGGCCTTGACCATGTGATCCGGCGCTTCACTCTGCCGCAGGAGAACGGTCCATTCATGGGCCTGCGGCTCACCTGAAGTCATGAAAACCTTGGTGCACAGGCTTTCCAGCCTGTGCGAGCAGCGCTTTCAGAGCAGACCGACATCATAGCAAACCAGGGAGATTAGCCATGAAGAGACTTGGTCTATTGGCCATGATCGTGGCTGCTGTGCTGTGCGGCCCCGCGGCCCGGGCCGATTTTTACGTCATCGCGGTCCCGGCGGGGGTGGGAACCAAGATCACCAGCGTGCCTTACACCATCTCCAACCCCGGTTTCTATTACTTCGGCAAGAACCTGACCTACAGCGGCAGCGGCAATGCCGCCATCACCGTCAACGCCGATAATGTCACCCTGGACCTCATGGGGTTCAGCCTGACCAAAGACGGGGCACTAGACAGCACTTATGGCATCTATTTGAATGGCCGCACCAATGTGGAAATCAGAAACGGCACAGTGTGCAACTTTTCTGGCAGCACTGCTATCCTAGAAGCAAGTTATTCTGGGAAAAACCATCGCGTCATCAATGTCCGGGTCACTAACAACTCGAACGGGATCATGTTAAATGGCACTAACCATTTTGTCAATAGTTGCACTGCATCGCATAATAATTCTTATATCGGCATCTATGCAAGTTCCGGGATTATTACTAAGTGTAGTGCCTCTAATAATTGGCAAGGCATCGTATTATATTACGGTGCTATTACCGAGTGTGTTGTCACCGATAACACTCGGGGCATTGAGTTGCGTGGCCCAGGCAATGTCCTGGGCAATACTGTTTATAATAATTCCATGCGCAATTTCGATCTCGGGAACGGTGTGGCCACCGCCATCATGGCGGACCGGAACAGCGCCTCCGGTCTGAGCACCAATTATTATATCCAGCCGGGAACCACCGGCGTCCAATGGGGGATTAACGCCGGCAGCCCGTAAGATGGTTTTTGGTTTTCGGTTTTCGGTTTCTCCCGGTGCGGGCACTCCCTGGAAGTCTGTGCCGAGGCTTTCGGTCTTCTCCCCCAAATCATTGTTCCCAATAAAAAAGGCGGGCAAAGCCCGCCTTTCATTTTCAAGGGTATGGAGTCGGCGCTCAGGAATCTTTTAACTGACCACTGGCCCCTTACCCCTGCTCTAATACATGCCTTCCATGCCGCCCATGCCGCCGCCGCCCATGGGAGGCATCGGCGCTTCCTTCTTGGGCTTTTCGGCCACCATGGCCTCGGTGGTGATCAAGAGCGAAGCCACGGACGCGGCGTTCTGGATGGCGTAGCGGGTGACCTTGGTGGGGTCGATGACGCCCGCGGCCATCAGGTCTTCGTAGACGCCGGTCTCGGCATTGTAGCCCATGGCGCCTTTTTCGTTCTTCACATGTTCCGCCACCACGGAGCCTTCGGCCCCGGCGTTGTTGGCGATCTGGCGGATGGGTTCCTCCAGGGCCCGCTTGATGATCTTGATGCCCAGTTCCTCGTCGTGGACCGGCAGCTTCAAGCCGTCCAGGGCCGGGACGCAGCGCATCAGGGCCACGCCGCCGCCGGGCACGATGCCTTCTTCAACCGCGGCGCGGGTGGCGTTCAGCGCGTCTTCCACCCGGGCTTTCTTTTCCTTCATTTCGATCTCAGTGGCCGCGCCCACGCGGATGACGGCCACGCCGCCCACCAGCTTGGCCAGCCGTTCCTGGAGCTTTTCCCGGTCATAGTCGGAGGTGGTCTCATCGATCTGGGCCCGGATCTGCTTCACCCGGCCCTCAATGGCGGAGCGGTCGCCGCCGCCGTCGATGATGGTGGTGTTGTCCCGGTCCAGGTTCACCTTCTTGGCGGTGCCCAGTTCTTTCAGGGTGACGTTTTCCAGCTTCCAGCCCATGTCTTCGGAGATCATCTGGCCGCCGGTCAAAATGGCGAGGTCTTCCAACATGGCCTTGCGGCGGTCGCCGAAGCCGGGGGCCTTGACGGCCGCGACCTGCAGGGTGCCGCGCAGTTTGTTCACCACCAAAGTGGCCAGGGCCTCGCCTTCCACGTCTTCGGCGATGATCACCAGGGGTTTGCCCATCTTGGCGATCTGCTCCAAGAGCGGCAGCAGGTCTTTCATGGCGCTGATCTTTTTCTCATGAATGAGGATCAGGGGCTCGTCCAGGGAGGCTTCCATCTTTTCGGGGTTGGTGACGAAGTAGGGGGAGATGTAGCCCCGGTCGAACTGCATGCCTTCCACCACTTCCAGGGTGGTCTCCATGCCTTTCGCCTCTTCCACGGTGATGACCCCTTCCTTGCCCACCTTGCTCATGGCGTCGGCGATGATGTTGCCGATGGAAGCGTCGTTGTTGGCGGGGATGGTGCCCACCTGGGCGATCTCTTTCTGGTCTTTGGTGGGTTTGGAGATCTTATGCAGCTCGTCCACCACCGCGGCCACGGCCCGGTCGATGCCGCGCTTCAGGGCCATGGGATTGGTGCCCGCGGCCACCAGCCGGGAGCCTTCCTGGTAGATGCTCTGGGCCAGGATGGTGGCGGTGGTGGTGCCGTCGCCGGCCACGTCCGAGGTCTTGGAGGCCACTTCCTTGACCATCTGGGCCCCCATGTTCTCGAACTTGTCGTCCAGCTCGATCTCTTTGGCCACGGTGACGCCGTCCTTGGTGATGGCCGGAGCGCCGAAGGCCTTCTCCAGGATCACGTTCCGGCCTTTGGGGCCCAGGGTGACTTTCACCGCGTCCGCCAGGGTATTGACCCCCCGGAGGATGGCCTCCCGGGCCTTAATGTCATATTTGATTTCTTTGGCAGCCATGTGCTTATGTTCCTCCTAAAAATTTATCTGGAATAAAAAGGACTTGGAAAAAACGCTGGGATGCGGGCATCTACTCGATGATGGCCAGGATGTCTTCTTCCCGCATCATTAAGAACTCTTCGCCTTCGACCTTGATTTCGGTGCCGGAGTATTTGCCGAAGAGGACCTTGTCCCCTTCCTTGACCTGCAGGGTCATGCGCTGGCCTTGATCGCTCATCTTGCCGGGGCCCACGGCCACGACTTTGCCTTCGATGGGTTTTTCCTTGGCGGTGTCGGGGATGACGATGCCGCCTTTGGTGACCGTCAACTCTTCGGTCCGTTTGACGAGCACGCGATCATTCAAGGGTTTGACTTTCATGGATAACCTCCTGATTGAAGATGATTTAAGCGGATTAATGATTGTTAGCACTCTTTTCTGGGGAGTGCTAACACTATTTTGTAACTACTGGCTCCGGGAAAATCAAGGGGTGAGAAATATTTTTTTGGGAAAAATTTAACGAAAAGGGTCCAAAGACGCAGTGCTTCCGCCCTTAATCAGCCAGCGCGGGGCTTCTTCCCTCTTTTCGGAGAGCGCCGCTTGACGTGCCGGATGCCGGTCAGCGGGCCTCGGAGACCATTAGTGGTGGGGATGGGGCCTGGGAAACCTTTCCTTTGCCCTTATCCTTGGCCTTGCCGGCGGCATTACTCTTGCCCGTAGCTTTGGCAGGGCCGGAATTTGGGGGCGGGTTATCAGTCTTCTTGGCTACCGGAGTGCTGTTTTTTTTTCCGTTCGCCTTTTCTTTAGGCTGGGTCTTCGCCTTCCCCTTGTTATCGCTTAAGGCCACCTGGGTCTTGCCCTTGTCCTTGGACGCGGCCTTGGACGGGGCGGGCACCGGCAGCATGGAAGCGGTGCGGGTGGCGGCTGCGGCATTCTCGGAGGGGCCGGCGCCGGACTTCCCCTTCTTGGCGGTAGCCGCGGGCGCGGCGGCGACCTGGGTTTTGCCTTTTTTCCCGGCCTTTTTGGCCACGGCCTTGCCCTTCTTCTCGGCCTTGGCCGGGGCGCTTGCCTGCACGTTCTCAGACGCCTTCACCGTCGAGGATCTGCGGGAGGAGCCGGAGCTTCTGGCCACCCGGGCCGGCCTGGAGGCCACCGCCGGGTGTTCTATGCTGGCCAGGGTAATGTTTTTGGCAAAAACTTCCTTGCTCTTGGCGGGCAGGTTCAGGGAATAAGAGGGGGTATCCGGCGGCGTGACGCCCCTGAGCAGTTCGGGATTGAGGGCCTGGATTTCCTCCACCGGCACATTGACGGCCACGGCCGCGGCCCTGAGAGAAGTGGGCTCTTTCACCTGGACCTTATCCAGGGCCATGGGGGGTTGATACGGGACATTTTTGAAGCCGAACTTCTCGGGGTTTTTGGCGATAATGGTGGCCGCAATCATCTGGGGCACGTAGTTCTTGGTCTCGGTGGGCAGGCACTTGTTGTCGGAAAGCTCCCAGAAATTTTTGTGGGTGCTCTGGTTCAACTCCCTTTGCACCCGGCCTTCCCCGCAGTTATAGGACGCGGCGGCCAGATACCAGGAGCCGAATTGCTTATATAAATCCAGGAGATATTTGGCCGCGGCCTTGGTGGATTTTTCCGGGTCCCGGCGTTCGTCCACGTAGCTGTCCATGGACAGCCCATACCGGGCCCCGGTGCCCCTGATGAACTGCCACATGCCGCAGGCATGGGCATGGGAATAGGCGTTGGCGTTGAAACCGCTCTCGATCATGGCCAGGTACGCCAGGTCTTCGGGCAGGCCGTACTCCTGGAAGACCTCCTTGATCATCGGCAGATAGCGGGTGGAGCGGGACAGGTAGCGGCGGATGATTTCCTTGCGTTCGGTGGAGAAATAGACCAGATAGGCCCTGACCTGGCGGTTGGTGTGAATGGGCACATCAAACTTGACCTGATGGTCCCACTTCTCCAGTTCCTGCTCCAGGCCGGGGTCCCAACCGGGGATGCCGCTCTTGGCGTAAAGCTCTTCCAGACGCTTGGCGCTCAGCTCTTCGGTGAGGGGTTCGTCCGGCGTCGCCTCCGCCTGGGAGACGACCGGTTCCGGCGGCGCTATTTCTTCTTTTACCAGATTTTGGCGGCTACCCCCGCAACCCGTGAGCAGCAACAAGCAGAGAACTACCCCCATCCCCAAAGAAAACATATAAGTTCCTCATCCGAGGGGTATGAACCGGCTG
>DYJG01000754.1 GCA_020723225.1 Desulfobacca acetoxidans
CTGAGGTCCGCAGGCGGGACGCCTGTGCCACTAACGCCTGCGCCACGGGGTTTCGCGCCGGCTGGAAAGCCTGTGCCACCGGCCTCTTCACCCTGCCCCATCCTCTCTTCCTCCGCCAAAAAACCGTGGTCCGGGAAGTGTTGGCGGATCAGGGCGATAATCGTCTCCTGGGCCTGGAGGTCGGTTTCGGTGACCGGGTCGATGGCCCCCTTCATGGTGATGCGGTGGGGCTGCAAATAATTGAGGCGCATCACCGCGCCCGCGGCCATGGCGGCCCGGCGGCCGATCTGGGAGATTTTGTGCAGCATTAGCTTGACTCCCTGAGATGCGTTTTTCGTTTTGGGTTTTTCGTTTTTCGTTTCACAAAAGAATCCATGACTTCCATGAATTACACAGGGCAGAAGGGGTGCGTAGAACGCACCCTACTTGGAAATGCCCAGCAGTTGAAACCCCGTCCCCGGGTCTTTACGGCGCCGGGCCGCGGCGGCTCCGAGGATTTCCAGCACCACCACCTCCCCCACCAGCCAGACCTCCATCCCGGCCCGGGTGCAGCCCACCGTGGCCTTCCCTTCCCGGCCCGAGGCCGCGTGCATGTGCAGCAGCGGCTCTCCGGCTTCATTGGGGATGATGGTTCCCAGGGCCAGCACCTCCTGGGCCCCCTTCAAGGCATGGATCATGGGAATGATGGTTTCCCGTCCGGCCTCCGGCCCAACCACCACTTTGCTGCCGTCGCCGGAGCCTCCCAGAAAGAAGGCCAGCCCGTGGCTGATCCTTTGTTCCCGGGCGAAGTTTTCGATGGTGTCATTGAGCACTTCCCCTTCTTCCAGCCGCAAGACAAAAACGCGGCCCAGACTCCCTTCAGTGTATTGCATAAGCCCTCCAAAAGATTTAACCACAAAGACACAGAGAGCACAGAGTTTCACAGAGGATTAAAGACATTTTTGCCTTGGCAAGCCAAGGCAAAAATATATTTTCTCTGTGAATCTCTGTGTCCTCTGTGTCTCTGTGGTTCATCATTTTCTTTTCCTTTTACCGCCCTTTGCCTTCTTCTTTTCCGGGCGCACCGGGGTAAACAGGGTGACTGTGAGCATCCCGGTGAAAAAGCCCCCGAGGTGGGCCACCCAGGCCACCGCGCCCCCCCGGCGCAGGCCGTAAAACTGCAGCGCCAGCCATAGCCCCAGCCA
>DYJG01000088.1 GCA_020723225.1 Desulfobacca acetoxidans
CTCGAAGTTTTCCCTGGCCGGGATCGCCACGTCGCCGGATCCCCGGCTGCTCATCAGCGGCCATGAGGCCATGGCCCTGGGGGCTTTGGCCGGGGGCCTGCAGTTCATCAGCGGCTATCCCATGACCCCCTGGACCAGCCTGCTCAACGCCGTGGCCCAACGGGCCGGGCTTTACAGCGTGGTGGTGGAGCAGGCCGAAGACGAAATCGCGGCCATCAACCTGGCCATCGGCGCGTCCTACACCGGGGCCCGTTCTTTAACCGGCACTTCCGGGGGCGGCTTCTGCCTGATGACCGAAGCCCTGGGCCTGGCGGGCATGACGGAAACCCCTTTGGTAATCGTGGTGAGCATGCGGCCCGGGCCCAGCACCGGGCTGCCCACCCGCACGGCCCAGGGGGACCTGGGTTTCGTGCTCTTCGCGGGCCAAGACGATTTTCCCCGGGCGGTCCTGGCCCCGGGCACCCCGGCCCAGGGTTTCGCCTTGACCGCCAGGGCCTTGAACCTGGCGGACCGCTACCAGATGCCGGTGTTTCTGCTTACCGACCAGTATTTCGCGGACACGCAATTCACCCACCTCTCTGGGGAATTCCCGGAGGTGGAGGTGGACCGGGCGATAACCACCGGCCCTGCTACCGGGACCTACGAGCGCTACGCCTATACCGAGACCGGCGTCTCCCCCCGGCGGCTGCCGGGGTTCGGCCCGGAGCTGGTGGTGGCCGATTCCGACGAACACACTCCGGACGGCCACCTTACCGAGGACTTAGAGGTGCGCGTCAAGATGCACGACAAACGCCTGCGCAAGCTCCAGACCATGGCGCAGGAAATGGGGGGGATCACCACCGCGGGTGACCCGGACGCTCCCCTGACCCTGCTCTGCTGGGGCTCCAGCCTGGGGCCGGTGCAGGAGGCGGTAGAGCGTCTCCACGCGGAGAAGACCCCGGCCCGCATGGTGCACTTGAGTGAACTTTGGCCTTTCCCCCAGGAGGCGGTGGCCGCGGCACTAAGGGGGACCAAAAAATTGGTGGTCGCGGAGATGAACGCCACCGGCCAGCTTAACCGCCTGCTGCGCCAGGAAACGGGGCTGCAAGCGGACCACCCGGTCCTGAAATACGACGGCATGCCCTTCACTCCAGAATATCTTGTGAGAAATTTATCAAAGGTTGCGTAAATACTTTTCTTGGGGGAAAATATATGCTATGTTTCATCGCCTCAAGGGTGTACGCTAATAAGAGGCCGCCATGTTGCCGATAGAGTTATATGAAGGAATAGAATCGGCGTGGTGTCCGGGGTGCGGCAATTTTCCGCTGCTCAAGGCTTTTAAGCAGGCCCTGGCGGAAATGGAACTACGGCCCCAGGATGTTTTGGTGGTGTCGGGGATCGGCCAATCCGGGAAGTTCCCCCACTACCTGAGTTGCAACACCTTTAACGGCATTCACGGCCGCACCCTGCCGGTGGGCACGGGAGCCCGATTGGCCAACCAGGAGTTGAAGGTGGTGTGCGTGGCCGGGGACGGCGACTGCTACGGCGAAGGAGGCAACCACCTCCTGGCGGCTCTGCGGCGTAACGTGGACCTGACGCTGGTGGTGCATAACAACCAGGTGTACGCTTTGACCAAGGGCCAGGCGTCCCCCACCACGGATGCGGGGCAGAAGACCACGCTCCAGCCCCAGGGTGTGTACTACCAGCCCCTGGCGGCGTTGGCCCTGGCCGTGAGCCAGGGGTGCTCCTGGGTGGCGCGGGGTTCGGCCACCGACCCGGAACATTTGCAGGAACTGTATAAGCAAGCCATCGCCCATAAGGGTTTTGCCTTGCTGGAAATATTGCAGCCATGTGTGACCTTCAACCGGGTGAATACCTACCAATGGTACCGGCAGCGGGTCTACCGGGTGGAAGAGACTCCGGATTACGATCCGGAAAACGAACTGTGGGCCTACCAGAAGGCCAAGGAGTGGGGCGAGCGCATCCCCACGGGGGTGATCTACCGCCATCCCCGGCCCATATTGGAGGAGGCCCATCCGGCCCTGGCCGCCGGGCCCCTGGTGCGGCAGCAACCGGCCAGGCCCGTGGCCCAGCTTTTGGCGGATTTTTTTTAAGAGGAGAGAACTATGACTGCTGACAAACCTCTGACTTCCTGGGATATCGTCCGGGAGCCCAACCGCATCCTGCTGGAAGAAGATTACGGCTCCAAAATGGAACTGTTGATTTATGCCCTCACCTGGGGAGTGGAAATCGGCCTCTGCTTCGTCTTGGCCGTCTCTTACCTCCGGGGGTAGATACAAAATAAACAAATTGGCGCCGGGAGGCCGGAAGGGTGGAATCATCGGACTTTCCTGGAGCCGGACCAATCGCCGGGGCTGCTGCAAGAAGGATAAAAATTAAGAATTATTTTTTAAGTCTTTCTTGCTAAAAACCAGCGGCTGGCGTAAAATTTAATAAAATTTTCACAAACCCCTAATATCGCCGGAGACCGGCAACTAGGCGGCTTCCGAAAACAACGACGCGGGGCAGGAACCCACCATACCTGGGGGTTACCACAGGCACTGGCAGAGGATATTGGCAGAGCCTAGAGGAACCTGGCTGGCAGGCTCAGGGAGGTGTGGGAAGCTTATGATTAACGAACTGTTAGCCCCAGGCGGCAGCCTGGAAATGGTGGAAGCGGTTTTCAAGAACGGCGCCAACGCCGTATATGTGGGAGCCAAGGGTTTTAGCCGTCGCAAGTGCGCGTGGGAATTGGAAGACAGCCAGATCGGCGAAGCCGTGCGGATCGCCGCCAACTACCAGGGGAAAGTGCGGGTGGCCTTGAATGCCGAGATCCCGCCGGAAAAACTGCCCCTGGTATTGCAGAAGGTGGAAAAGTACGCGGGCTTCGGCATTGAAGGGGTGATCGTCAAAACCCCGGCGGTGATGCAGGAGATCCACCGGCTGATGCCGGAGTTGGTCATCCATGCCAGCGTGGGCTGCAACATCCAAACCCGGGAGGACATGGCCCGGTTTCAGGCCTACGGCGCCACCCAGTTGGTGGCCTCCACGGAAATCGACACCGTGGAAAAGCTGGCCCGGTTCAAACGGGAAGCAGACGAACTGGGATTGAAAACCGAAATCTTGATTCATGGGAACCGCTGTATCGGCGGGGTGGGCAATTGCCTCTTCCATGAACTCATCGCCGATTCCTACGTGCGCAAGGTCTATCACGACGAAGACGGCAATGAGATCGTGGAATACGAAGGCTGGCCGGACCGGAGCGGCAGTTGCTTCCGGATCTGCCTGCTCACCGATGAACAGCGCTACAAGGTGTTGCGCCGGCGGGGGCAGCCCCCGCATCTCATCGAGGCCCTCAACGAGAAGGTCCGCACCAACCCCAACGTGGCCTTCGCCATCCTGGGCGACGAATTGAAGGCCTACCTGGACCTGGGGCTGGCGACGGTGAAGGTCCAGGGCCGGGAATACGCGGTCTCCATGATCGCCAAAATGATCTGCTGTTACCGGCAGCTAATCGACGCCCATAAGCGGGGCGAGGATATCAACAGCAATTTTTACCGGCGTATCCAGGACCGGCTGGCCAACCTGGTGGCAGAGCGGGACCAGGCCCGGCTGGAAAAAACCAAGGAATTGCACCGGCAGATTGTCGGCCTCTAGTTTTTAACATTTTTGTTGAAACTTAAAAATTTTACATTTTTTACTTTTTGATGTATAAAAGCCTACCCTATAATACGGGTGGGCTTTTGTTATTTCCGGGTGAAGGCGATAATTCCAGAGTAAAATGCCTGTTATCATCATAAACTTGCAGGTGAGAAGAATTCGTGAAGCCCAATAATCCGCGGCTCTGGGCAGGGGTTTTGCTGTTTGCCCTGGTGTTTTGGGGAAGCTTCTACAATTTGGCGAATTATCCCACCATCTGGTGGGATGAGGCCATCTTTTCCGAGACTGCGGCCAACCTGGTGGAGCACGGGCGGTATGCCTTTACCATCCAGAGTCCCAACCAGCTCTCCGATCTGGACTTCCGGATCAGTGTCGGTCCCGCCATCATCCTGCCGGTGGCCCTGGCTTACAAGCTGTTAGGGGTGGGAGTGGCCCACGGCCGCCTGGTGGCCGGGGCCTACATGGTGCTGGCGTTTCTGGCCCTATTTCTGGCCGCGCGGCGGCTTTGGGGGACGGCCGCGGCGCTGGGAGCGGTGGCCCTGGCCCTCCTGGGCACCGATGTCCTCCACTGGGGCCGTTCCGTCCTGGGGGACGTCCCGGCCTTGGGCCTCTTTCTCCTGGGAGTTTGGTCTCTGTCCCGGGGGATGGATCAATCTTCCTTCTGGTCCCTCTTTCTGGGGGGCATCTTTTTGGGCCTGGCCTTTGACGCCAAGGAATTCTACGGCCTGGCCTTCCTGCCGCCGCTAGTGCTTTTGGCCAGGCAATGGTGGGGGAACAAAGCCCGGTTGCTGCAAGCGTTGACGGTTTACTGCCAGGGCCTTTTCCTGCCCCTGGCGGGCTATCTCCTGTTAAAAGCGGTAATCTTGGGGAGTCTGACGGACGCGGTCCTGCATTTCCTCCAGCAAAAGCAGCTTCTCCACCACGAGTTTTTTACCCCTCTGACCATCGGCCGCATCTATCCCGAGAGCCTGATCTATATCCTGCGCCACCCCCTTTTTTGGCTGGGCGGCCTGGGGGCCTGTTGGCTCTGGAAAAAGGGGGGCCTCTCCTGGGGAGAAAAGCTGTGGCTCTGTAATTTTCTGATCTGGAGCCTGATGTACCTCACCGCGGTTTACTGGCACCGGTTCGCCTTGCCCGCGTTATTTTTGGCCGGCCCCCTGGCGGCCCAATTCCTCCGGGCGGCGGCAACGCGGCTGAGCTCTTTCCTGGCCCGGCCTCCCCGGTGGCTGGCGCCCGGCATTGTGGCCGTCTGTTTAATAATTTTCTATCCCCTCCCGGCCGTGGATTTTTTGGAGGAAATCTCCACCCGGGGCACCGACTTGCCGTACCGGGTGGCGGATTACTTGAAGAGCCGGGTGCCCAAGGACTGCCTCATCGAGACTCCGGAGTACGAGTTGGCCTTTCTGGCGGATGAGCACCGGATTCATTTGATGCCCGCCTATTATTTTGTGGAGTCCACCCCGGATAAGGTGGTGCTCCTCAATCCCCGGGGAAAATCCTATGATTTCAACCAGGTGGGGGCTGATCTGCTGATTTTGGGATCCTTCGGCAAGAGTGTGTTCAAGCAGATCTATCCTCCCTCCTGCCTTGCCGGGAAATGGCGCCGCATCGCCCAGGTGGGGTTTTATGATATCTATGTCTCCCGGAAACAGGAGAAAAGGCTGCTGAAAAAGCTGACCTCCCCGGTGGTCCCGGCCCGGCTTGACGCCCTGGCGAAGCGTAATTATACTGCCCTTAATGCCCAACCGCTTAATAACCCGTACAATCACTGAATTCCGCCGCCATTACCGGTCTCTTAAGCCCGGTGACGCCGTTCTCGGCCTGCTGCCCTTAAAAGACGGGGAGGAAGTGAAACTCCTGGACCTGGTGGGCCGGGGCGTGGCCTTTTTTCCTCCGGCCCTGGCCCAGATGCTGGTCCGCTCCAAGGCGGCCCAGGCCGAGGTCCTGGGGGAATTCATGGTTCCCGGCACCTTCACGGCTTACAGCCTCCCGGACCTGGCCCGGGGGCTGGGAGAGAGCCGCTCTTTAGGCGACGGCCCGGTGATCACCAAACGTGACCAGGCCCACCTGGGCCTGGGGGTGAGCCTCTGGCCCTCCCTGGAAGTGTTATACAGCCTGGGAGGGCTCCAGGGCCTGCCCTATCCTTTGGTGGTCCAACCTTTTCTCCCTGAGGCTCGGGACTTGCGGGTGGTGGTCCTGGGGGACTACGCGGAAGCCTATGAGCGCCTCAACCCCCACAGCTTCCGGAAGAACCTCTTCCAGGGCGGCTCTTCCAAGGCCGTGGACCTCACCCCCGAACTGCTGGATTTCTGCCGCCGGGTGATGGCGCGAGGCCGCTTCCCTTACGCCATCCTGGACCTCCTGGCCTCCGGCGCCGGCGAACTCTATCTCTCGGAAATCAGCATGAAAGGGGGCCTCACCGGGGCCCGCCTCGGCCAGGGGGAATTCCGGGAGCGGGTGAGGGAATTGGAAGAGGAGTTTGTACGGCAATGGGAAAGCTCTTAGAAGATTCTGCGTTAAGGGATCGGGTTTACGTCTTTAAGGACCGGGCCATGGCCGGGCGGCTGCTGGCCGAACGGCTTTTGGGATATAAAGGGCAGGAATTACGCCTTTTTGCCATCCCCGCGGGCGGGGTGCCGGTGGCCGCGGAGATCGCCCGGGCCTTGGAAGTGCCCCTGGATCTGGTAATTGTCCGCAAGATCCAGCTCCCCTGGACCACTGAGGCGGGTTTCGGGGCCCTCAACCCCGCGGGGGAGGCGGTCTTCAATGAGGAATTGCTGAGCCGGATTCATCTCTCCCCCCAGGATATCGAGCGGCAGGTGCAAAAGACCCTGGTGACGCTAAGGGAAAGGGAGGAGCGGTTGCGCCAAAACCGCCCCTACCCGGACCTGGCGGGGACGGCCACCATCATCGTGGACGACGGCCTGGCCTCGGGCTACACCATGCGGGTGGCCGTAAATTTCTTAAAAGGGAAGGGCGCGGGCAGGATCATCGTCGCGGTGCCCACGGCCTCGGCCCGCACCGCCCAGGACCTCCTGCCCCTGGTGGACGAGCTGCTCTGTCTCAATGTCCGGGGCGGCTGGTCCTTCGCCGTGGCGGAGGCCTATGAAGATTGGTATGATCTGGATGAGAAGGAAGTACTGGAGATATTAGATTCTTTGAAATTATGAAGGATATAGTCTGCTTGCGGGCCTTGCCCCCCCCCTCACCCTGCCCTCTCCCCCCCCGGGGGGAGAGGGAAATACCTGGCGCATCCGTTAAATTAACCTGTGGATATTTCATGATTAATCCCCTCTCCCCCCGGGGGAGAGGGCTAGGGTGAGGGGGGCGTCTTTGGGCCACGAGGGCTCATATGAAAATTTACGGGATAGATTTTACAAGTGCGCCATCGAAGAAGAAGGGTATTACATCTGCCGAATGCGAATTTGACAAGGGTTTAATAAGAGTAAATAATATTGCTAATTGGCCAAATTTTGAATTATTTGAAAGGTTCTTAAAAGAAGACGGAACGTGGATCGCCGGAATTGATTTTCCTTTCGGGCAGCCGCGTAAATTGATCAAGAACCTTGACTGGCCTCAGGATTGGGAAAAATATGTAGATTTAATAGATAAAAAAGGAAAAGAATGGTTCGAGAATATACTAACTGACTATAAGAAATACAGACCATATGGCGATAAAGAACATTTACGTTTTACAGATAAGAAAGCAAACTCATTCAGCCCAATGAAGTTGTATCGGCCGCCTGTTGGGAAAATGTTTTTTCAAGGTGCACCACGAATTCTGAAATGTGGAGCAAGTATTTTACCTTTTTTAGATAGAAATAATAATAAGATAATAATTGAAGCATATCCTAATCTTGTGGCGCGGACATTGATTGGAAGGCGTGGTTATAAAAATGATACACTTGAAAGGAGGAAAAATAGAGAAAATATTTTCACTAAGTTAATAACACCTGAAAACGAAATAGAATATAATTATGGTTTTAATATAAATTTAAGTCAGATAGAGACTGAAGATTTAATAACTGAATTAACGGCCGATAAAATAGACGCTATATTTTGTGCAATTCAAGCAGCATGGGCTTATACGCGAAAGTCAGAAAACTATGGGATACCAATTGATTGCGATAAATTAGAAGGCTGGATCGTTGATCCACATATGTTAAAGAATTGAATAATAATGATAAAAACACGAAAGAAGAATGAATTAAACTTTATCCACCTGGACCGCCTGGCCTTCGATATCGACGGGGTGGTGGCGGACATCATGACCACCTTCCTGGAGATGGCCCGGGAGCGCTACGGCCGGGGGCATCTGCGTTACGAGCACATCACTACCTTTTTTCTGGAAGAGTGCCTGGACCTGGAGCCCTGGATCATCGACACCCTGATCCGGGAGCTCATCGACCGGCCCCATGAATTGCCGGTGGAGCCCTTCCCCCACGCGGTGCCGGTCCTGACCCGCCTGGCTCAAGAAACGCCGCTTCTGTTCATCACCGCCCGTGACCGGGCAAGGCCCATCCAGACCTGGCTGCACCGCACCCTGGAGGAGGTCCCTCCCGAGGCCATCCGGGTCTTCGCCACCGGCGACCCGGACGCCAAGATTCACTATCTCCAGGACCACGGCATCCGCTACTTCGTGGAAGACCGCCTGGAGACCTGCCACCACCTGGCCGGACACGGCATCACCCCCATCCTTTTCGCCCAACCCTGGAACCGCCGGGAGCACCCTTTCCTGGAAGTGAGGGACTGGCCGGAGCTGGCCCGGCTTCTCTTCGGGGAAGGGGTAGGACAGTGATCAGTGATCAGTGATCAGTGATCAGGGGCCAGGGGCCAGGGGCCAGGGGCAAGGCGCCAGGGGCAAGGGGCAAGGGGCCA
>DYJG01000755.1 GCA_020723225.1 Desulfobacca acetoxidans
CATTCGCGCTCACCATAGGCCTTTTCCGATGTGGGTTGATTAATAACCTCACCAGATTTGGCCTTGGTGATCACCCCTAAGAAATGCTCGGTTTTTGGCTTTTCTTAGGACCAGCCTCCAATCCCTTTCCCCTTGATCAACCTTTAAAAGGGTTGGGAGGGGGTGCGGGGGAGGGAGCAGGGGTCTGTGACCCCTGGCCCTCCCCCGCCATCTTTTCTACGCCCCTTCCCGCAATCTCCGGGCGTCCCCCACCCGTACCGTGGTGCGCGCGGTATCAAAATATTCCAGCAGTGGGATGGTGAATTTCCGGGAGACTTGGGTCAGGTCTTTGAACTGGACTACGGTGATTTCTTTGTTTTTTTTGAGGAAATCCACTAACGCGGCCTTAAGTTGGGCGATGGCTTCCTGGTGGAAGTAGAGGTCTTCCTTGACCTTCACTAAGGAGCCCTGGCGGGTGAGCATCTGTAGGAGCCCCTGGAGTTGTTTGAAAGGCGTGTTGAGCGCGGCCTCCACCTCTTTCAGCGTCGGCGGGGAGAGCTGCCCCCGGCGGTAGAGGTCTTCCAGTTTCTGGGACAGGTCTTCCTGTGCCCCCGCGAGCTGCACTTTATGCGCGGCCAGGCGCACGAGGTCCTGTTCCAGGGCAATGCGTTTGGCCGTCACCAGCCGGTTCAGGAGGTAATTGAAGAGGCGCACCTCCATCTGGGGCGGCAGCTTCCGGCGCAGCTCCTCCTTGGAGAGGCCGGTTTTTAAGGGATTTTCCTTATGATAAGCCGAGAGCACCCGGCAGATTTCCTCCTCCAGTTCTTTGGCCGTGGCAGTGAGGAGAAAGCGCTGATTCTCGGGATCGTAGGGGAGGCATTCCCCCTTTTCTTTGAGGGTCTTGATCAGGCCGTCCAATTCCTGGCCGTCCCAGGGGAGCAGCGCCAATAGTTCGGCCCGGGAGCGGCCCGCGGCCCCGGCCTCCGCCAGATAAAAGCGGAGCGTATCTTCCGGCGACCCCTGCTGCAAGACCTTCAGGCCGTCCAGGACCGCGGCCTGGTTGCGCTTGTGCCGGGGCGGGCTGACGTGGAGGAACTGGCCGCCCCCCCAGGTGAAGGCAGGCGAAAAACTGCGAATCACGAAGCGGTCCCCGGGTTTGAGCGCCAAAGGCTCCCGGAGGAAAAACTGCACGTAGCCCGCGCC
>DYJG01000756.1 GCA_020723225.1 Desulfobacca acetoxidans
TAATGGCGTCCCCAACCGGATTTGAACCGGTGTTGCCGGCGTGAAAGGCCGGTGTCCTGGACCAGGCTAGACGATGGGGACGCTTCTCTTTTTTGGTGGGCCGTGTTGGATTCGAACCAACGACTCTCTGCTTAAAAGGCAGATACTCTACCGACTGAGTTAACGGCCCAAACCTTGTATTTTTAACCTCTGCCAAAAAAGTTGTCAAGGAATCCGCTGCGGTTTTTTCGCGGCAATCGTTCCAGAGGCCGCGGCTTAACCAAAACCTGAGAGGCCATAGGCGGTTGTCCTCTCCCGGGGCCATCCCCTTATAGCATGGAAAATCGGGGGGTGTCTCGCCCGCCTTCATCTTAAGTAATCTATCCAGGCTGGAAAGCCTGTGCCTCGTTCATGAGCCTGCGCCCCCCGGGAACTAAGTAGGAAGGGCAACATAAATGGTGCGTGGAACTCACCCTACCTATCTTGCGCCTTGCTTTGCCCCTTGGCGTCTCAGCGTGTGGCCTGGCTTTCCCCTCCCTCAACTTTTTCCAAGGCGGCCACGGTTGCCGCCAGCAAGGTGGCATGCAGGGCCTGGCTGGTGGCGCCGGCGTCCACCTTTTGGATCCGGGGGCCTTCCAGGGTGTCGTAAATGGCCGCCACCCGCTCCAGGTAAGGGGCCAGTTCGCTCACCTGGCGCGGCCTTCTGAGCCGGGCCAGGGCCTGGGGAACGGGCAAGATTAAAAGAAACACCAGGTCCGGGCAGGGGGCGAAGGCTTCGTTGGCCGCCAAAATCTCCCCGGGGTCCAGGCCCAGGGCGCCCTGGTAGGCCATGGTGGAATAATAGTAACGGTCGGTTATGACGATCCGTCCTGCCGCCAGTCCGGGCTTGATGACCCTTTCTACGTGCTCCCGGCGGTCGGCCAGGAAGAGGTCCAGTTCTTCCCGGGGGCTCAGGTTCCGGCCGGGGCCTTGGAGGTAGCGGCGCAGTTTTTGCCCCGCCTCTCCGTCGCTGGGCTCCCGGGTGAGGACCACCTCCCGGCCCTGTTGGAGCAGGGATACGGCCAGGAGGCGGGCCTGGGTGGTCTTACCGGAGCCGTCAATGCCCTCCAGGGCCAGGAAGAAGCCGCGGCCCATGTTTACTCTTCGTGCCAGGCTTCCGGGAAGGCCACGTTGTTATAGAGGTATTCCACCTTCTCCTTGTG
>DYJG01000089.1 GCA_020723225.1 Desulfobacca acetoxidans
CCCGGTTATTTTCGACCCGCCTCAGATAGTCGAGCACCACGGCCACTCCGTGCTTGCAGCCCGGTCCGTAAGGACAGGTGCAGACCGAATCCAGCAGGCCTTCTTCATCCACGACCACCCGAGTTGCATAGCGCTCCGAACCGTCCACCCAGGCGATCAGGCCAGCGTCGTCCGTTACGGCCAGATCAGCGACATGCGACTGCTAAGATGCATGGCTGGAGTGACGACAAAACGTAGTCAATCGACGACAAAAAGTAGTCAAACTGGCTGAATTAAGGCCGGCTCCAGCAGCACAAAACCTCGGTCAAAGAGATTGCGGATTGCCATGAGGAGGATGCTGTCCTCAATTAATTTTAATTAGCCTGATTACTCTAAAATGCCTGGCGAAATTTTCGCCAAATTTCACCCAGGGCCAAAGGGGCCTTCTGTCCAAGCCCTTGAAATTATTAGGCATGCAGGTGCCTATTTTTACAGGAAATAGCCCCGTTGGGACTACCATGTGATTCCAATAGGTTGCATGTCTACGTGACCTTGGAATCCCTGGCGGATACACCAGGTGGATAAACTGAAGCTCTTTGAGCGGCAACTCAAAGAGCCTCAACTTTTTTGGGGCCCACCACAGGAAAAAGTTGGAAGGGGCCAGGGGCACAACACCGCGCCCGCCTCCTTACCCCTGCGAAAATCCTCATCCTCCAGGTGCAGGGAATGCCCCACAGTGTTTTTTCTCCCAGCAGGCCGTAATGTTACTCAGTCTCTTTAAAAGAAGAACCCCACAATATATCTTAAGGCCAATCCAGAAATGATTATTCCCAAGCCGATGCGGATGAGGATGGCGGAGATGAATTTCTGCAACCTGGCGCCGATGTACATGCCGCAGAACCCGCCGATCCCGAAGAGCGCGCCCAGGGCCAAGTCCGGAGTCACCGACTGCCCCTGGCAAAATGGAGCAATGCAGTAGTAAATCCCCACCCCCGCCACCGAGGTGATAAAAGTGCCCATGAGCGCGGCGCCGGCGATGGTATAAATGGGCAAACCGAAGATGGCCGCCACAAAGGGGGCAATGATGGCGCCGCCGCCGATGCCGTAAGTGCCGCCGATGAGACCCACCGCCAGGGCCAGGGCAAACAGGGCGGGAGCACTGAAAGAGAAGGTCTCCCCTAAGAATTCATAAGATACCCGCCTCCAACTCCAGGCCGCGGTCTTGACCCGGGCGGCAAGGGGCAGGCCGCGGCCGCTGCTCTGGCCGCTGGCTGCCATAACTGCCTTCAGCTTTTCCTGGACCTGGGCCTCGAATTCCTGGATTTTGGCCTTCTTGCGCTTGGCCATGGGAGTCTGGTCATAGAGCAGCCGGAGGCCGATATAGAGCAGCACGCAGCCCACGAAGAGCTTGAAGTTTTTGGGGTCCGGCAGCCACTTGACGCGGATCAGGGCGCCGAATAGGAGGCCTGGCAAGGTCCCCAGGATCACTACCCAGGTGAGGGGCCAGTTCATGCGACCTTCCCGGAGATAGCGATAGACCCCGCTGGGAATGGCGACAATATTGAACACCAGGTTGGTGGGGCTGACCGCCGGGCTGGTGAAGCCCAACACACTCACCTGAAAAGGCAAGAGTAAAAAAGCCCCTGAGACTCCGCCCATGGAAGTGAAAGAGGAGACTACCAGGGCGACCAGAAAAGGCACGGCAGGATGCGTTTCAACTCCGCTAACCGGGAAGAGCATGGGGTATCTCCTTTGATCTCGGATAGAGAGAAAATTGCTCTATAAAACTAACACGAATTTTGATATATTAATGTCAATATAGCAGCCGGCGAAAAGAGGTGTCAAGAAGATTTGGAACCCCTTGCCAAAAAGTCTAAGATTATTAAAAATGCTGGAGACGCTGTTTCCCCAAGAGCATGCTATGGATGGAAAAAAACGAGAGACGAAGCCGCCGGCATCTGATAATCGGCCTTTGCCGATACGGGAGAGCGCCAGCCATAGCCGGATCGTGGCCGTTCCGGATGGGAGCCGCTGCCTGGATACGGTTCAGCTTAATCAGTTGGAGGAATCTTTTCGCCGATGGTTAGAGGCCGCGGTCAGACGGGATGTGCGCCTGTCCCGCAAGCGCATCTTGCTTATCTTTCTGCTGATTCGCTATACCGGCGCGAAGTTGAATGAAGTGTTGGAACTCAATCCCTTTCAAGACATCGACCCCGATAGACAATCGGTGGTTTTCGGTAAGGAGGACGTCGCCCCTGACGGGGCAGCCCGGGAAGTCCAGATGCCGGAAAGACTTTCTCAAGAGATTCAGGCTGCTTTACAGGATGCCGCTTTCCAGCAATCTCTATCCAGTTTATTCCATGTTGACCCCGGCCATGTCCGCCGCAAGTTCTATGAACGCGCCTCAGCCTGTGGTTTTCCCAAAGAACTGGGGGGGCCGGACGCGATTCGGAAATCCCGGGCGGTGGAACTGATGCAAAGCAACGTGCCCTTGCCGGTGGTGCAACGCATATTGGGCCATTCGACCCCCAATTTAACTGCCGCTTTGGTTTCTTTTGCCGATGAGGACATCCGCCAGGTGACCCGGATTTTTCTGGAGAAGGAATCCCGGCGGAAGACCAGCGCCCGTAATACTTTTTTCGGTAAGATCAGTATTATTCAGAAAGGGGACATTCAGGCGAAAGTGGAACTGGTGACCTTCGGCGGCTATGCAGTGACCACGGTGATTACCAATGACAGCCTGGCAAGATTGGGGCTCAAGGTGGGGACCCTGGTTATCGCCGAAATCAAGGCTCCCTGGGTAGTTTTGCAGAAAGGTGATGAAGAGCCTGAGAGCAGTGCGGAAAATAAGTTTCACGGAACTATCGAAAGAATTATTAAAGGCAAGGTCACCACTGAGTACGTAGTCAAAATTGCCGATGGGACGCAGTTGTGCTCCCTGGTAACCAGCAAAAGCAGCCGCAAACTCGGTCTTCAGGAAAATGATCCGGTCTGGGCTATTTTCAACAGCTTTTCCGTGGTGTTGCATCTGGACTAGCAGCAGGGGATCTCCTTGCCGCTATTCCGCGTCCAGGGTCCGCCAGCCGAAGGTTTCGAGGTAGGCCTGGAGCTTTTCCCGTTTTTCCCGGTATCTTTCTTCCGCCAAGGGAGGGCAGTCGTTGAGGGAGATTTCGCCCTCCCGCAAAGCCGCGGCATAGGCCATACAGGTGGCGTAGCCGCAAAGTTTGCAGTTGCTCATGGGCGTCAGCTTCAAAATCTCGATAACTTTGAGGCCGGCCTGGCTCATGTAGCGCGGGGCGATTTGGTCCCGGCGACCGTAAATATCGTTGATCTGCCCCTTGATCCATTCCAGGAGGGCATGGCATTCTTCTATGTCTTTGGCTCCCCGGATGGCGATTTTTTGGGGGTGCAGGGTGATCCATTTGCCGTTGGAGAGCTTGAGCAGGAGCACCTGGTTGGTTTGATCGTAGTCCCAGCCGCCCAACTCGGCGTTCACATAAGGGAAAGAGGGGGAGATGTCCGCCTGGAAAGTGGCGATGGCGTGCAGTACTTCCTTGGAGGAGTCCATTTTGGGGCGGAAGATGTCGAAATTGTCGATCTTCTCCAGCAACATGGTTCGCCTTCAGGAGATTATCTTCTTGATCTCGTCCACGCTGGGGACCTTGCCCACCACTTTCACTTCCCCGTCCACCACCAGGGCCGGGGTGATGAAGACGCCGAAGGCCATGATCTTGTTTAACTCAGAGACCTTTTCCACCTCGAAGTCTCCGCCCGCGGCCTTGGCGGCCTCCTCGGTGCGCTTGGCCAACTCGATGCACTTGGGGCAGCCTGGGCCCAGAACCTGTAATTTTTTCATGACAACCCTCCGTTTTGTTATTTTGCTTCTCAAATGAACTGCAGTGCCTCATCCCCCGATCCCTGACCCCTGACCCCTGTATTTCTACCCCACCAGCCAGCCGAAACCCATACCGGCGCAGGTGGAGATAACGACGATAATGCTAACGAACACTGCGGTCTTTTTCCAGCCCATGACCCGGCCGATGACGATCATGTTGGGGAGCGATAAAGCCGGGCCGGCTAATAGCAACGCCAGGGACGGTCCTGGCGCCATGCCCATTTTGACCAGGGCTTGAGTGATGGGAACTTCGGTCAAAGTGGCAAAGTACCAGAAAGCGCCAATCAAGGCGGCGGTGAAATTGGACGCCAGGCCGTTGTCTCCCACCAGGGAGGCCACGTATTGGGGCGGGATGAGCGCGGAAACAAAGCCCACCGCCAGCACCCCGCCGTAAAGCAGCGGAGCCAGGAGCTTGGTGAACTCCCAGGTGTTGTGCAGCCACTCGTCGATCTCCTCTTTGGTGAACCAGCGCCAGAGCATGAGGAGAATCAGCAAGAGTATGGCCCCGGCGATGTAAAACTTGACTTGAGCCACTGTCATAGTGAGGCTTTGCTCCCGCTCCAGGCGCTCCAGGCGCTCCTTGGGGATGGTCACCTGGTATTCCTTCTTTTTGCCGTCCCAGTCCTGGGCGAGCTGGAAGATCAGATCGTTGGAACGCTCCTCCAGAACCACCGCCTCCACCTTTTGCCCGTCCTTCAGGTGGATGGTGACGTCCCGGGGGGTTACCCAGGCCGCGAAGATCAGAAAAAACACCAGGCTGAAAAAGAACACGCAAGTTTGCCAAAAGGGACGCCGGGGCGCCTCGGGAGGCGGTAATTGCATGGCCGCGGTCACCTTGGCCTTTTCTTCCTTGCGGAAGATGAAGGCCATGGCCAGGCCCACCAGGAAGGCGAAACCCACCGCGCCGATGACCCGGGCCAGGCCCAATTCAAACCCCAGCACCCGGGCCGTAAGAAAAATGGCCAGGATGTTGATGCCCGGGCCGCTGTAGAGGAAGGCCGAAGCCGGGCCCAAGCCTGCGCCCATGTGGTAGATGCCCGCGAACATGGGCAGCACCGAGCAGGAGCACACCGCCAGGATGGTGCCGGAGACCGAGGCCACGGTGTAGGCCACGAACTTGTTGGCCGTGGGCCCCAGGTAGCGCATCACCGAAGCCTGGGACAGAAAAGTGATGATGGCCCCGGCGATGAACAGGGCCGGCACCACGCAGGTGAGGGTATGATTGCGGGCGTAGGCCTGGAGCATGAGAAAGGACTCCAGGACGGCCTCCTGCACCTTGGGCTTCCCCAGGGGCAGATAGTAGGCGAAGAGAAAGATCCCCACAAAGAGGAGAAAGATTTTGCCTTCCCGGCTCAGCATTAAATCCTTACCGGCCTTCCAGGCGGTGATCCAATATGACTCCTGCGGTTCCAGGTCCAGGGCCGCAGCCTTTTCCGAAGTGTGATCCATTATATATTCCTTATCCTTAATCACAGATCCAATTTTAGACTCCGAATCCTTTCAACTTTTCCTCCAATTTATAAGGGTCAACAATCTCCGGTGTCTTGGCTTTGGTCAACCAAAGCTTGAGTGTTTCCTTATTTGGCAGGTTGCCTGCAATCTTAACCTCATCATTAATCATGAGGGCTGGGGTGCCAAATACCCCCAGTGCGGCGATCTCCTGTTTATCCCGGACGTGCTCCACCTCTGCCAACAAACCCAACTCTCCCAGCGCGGCCATAACGGTCTGTTCCAGTCGGTCTAAGCAAGAGCAGCCGGGCCCCAGGAGCTTGACGTGCAGACCGGTGCGTTCCTCCTCCACCGCCTCTCCCAGGGCCTTCTTAAATTCCCGCAAGAAGGCCTTTTTATACGCTTCCGCAGCAGAGTCGGGAAGATAATTCCGTGGTTTGAGTTTCTCCAGGAGGGCCTGGGCGATTTCCGCGTCGGGGCGACCCTGCCGGGATCGCAGTTCTTCGATGGCGGCTTTCAGGCCGGTAATGCCGACCCGGAATGTGCCCAGTGAGATTTGAGTGATATCATCGTCAGGCATGGGTAGTGTTCATCTCCGGTCCTGATAAAGATAGACCTCACGCAAAGACGCAAAAGCGCAAAGTAAGAATCAAAAATATCGAAATGAAGTTGCTTCCTTTTTACAAGCTGTAGTATGGCTTTCCAGCCTTTGTGCACATCAAGACTCCGGATGCGAAGGCACAACTTCCGGGAAGTATTCCTGCCCCATCTGTTTGCCCGCGGCGAATACCGCGGCAAAGATGGTTTCCAGACTTGCCAGGACGGATTCAAAGCGCACCATGAACAAGTCTTGATCGGGATGGTAGGCAACCTCCAGGACTCCCTTCACCCTGAGCAATCCGGCGCGCACCGCGTCGGGACAGCCCATTCAGGTGAACCCTCCTTGCTTAATCATTCCCTTGACGCGCAGGCGGATGTCAGTGATCATCATCAGTCTGCCTCCAAACTTGCATCCGTGGCTTGGGAAAGATCATTTAAAAGCGCGCACCTTCACACTGATGATCTTCCCGCGTAAACGTTCGTCCATCCCCGGGGCCTCATACGCAAACTCGGAAGCCACGGATACTTCAGCGAAACCGGCGCGGTGGATGGTCTCCAGGTAAGCTTCCTTTTCCATGGCCCCGGCCAGGCAGTCGGCCCAGGCCGCGGCGCTGGCCTTGATCTCCGGCGGCAGGTCGCCCGCGGTTACCAGGTCGGCAATGAGGATGCGTCCACCTGGCTTTAAGACCCGATGCACCTCTCTGAAGCTGGCCAGCTTGTCCGGCGTCAGGTTGATCACGCAGTTGCTGATGACCACGTCCACGGTTCCCGACTCCACCGGGAGGTGCTCGATATAACCCAGGCGGAATTCCACATTACTAAAGCCATGTTCCTTCGCCAGCAGGCGGCCTTTAGCCACCATGTCCCCGGTCATGTCCACACCGATGACCCGGCCGCTCTCCCCCACCTTCTTGGCGGACAAAAAGACGTCGATACCTGCGCCGGAGCCCAGGTCCAGGACGGTTTCACCCTCTTTGAGGTCTGCCAAGGCCGTGGGGTTGCCGCAGCCCACCCCCAAAACGGCCAACTCCGGCACCAACTGCAAGTCCTCCGGGGTATACCCCACTGCCAGGGATTGGTCGGTCACCGTGGGGCCGCAGGAAGGACAGCAAAAAGTGACTTCCCCCCGGGCGATCTTGCCGTAACGCTCCTTGATAACTTCCTTGATATCTTGATCTCTCAAAGAGAATTTCTCCTCACCAATAACTCCTGATTCCCTGGAAAAAGATATAGCAGCCGGCAAAGAAGATGAGGCCCCCTGCCGCCTGCTGCAGAATCGTGCCCACTTTAGCGCTCTTGGATTGCAAATAGCTCTCTATTACTCCGGTGAAGGTACCAGCCAGGAGTATAAGAGTCCCCTGGCCCAGGGCGTAGGCGAAGAGCAGGGTGCTGCCGTAAGCCACCTTCCCCTGCACCGCGGCCAAAGTCAGGATCACCGCCAATACCGGGGAGGCGCAGGGAGAGAGCACCAGGCCGAAGAGCGCCCCCAGAATCAAGGCGCCGATCAAGCCGGTCTTCTGGGGCAAGAACCTTTGGGCATTGCCGCCCAGCTTCAGGTTGATGACTCCGGCCAATTGCAGGCCCATGACGATGAGGATCGCGGAGACCACAAAATACCAGTAGGTCCCCACGTCGCCGAACATGGTGCCCATGAGCGCGGCCATGGCCCCCAGGATGGACATGACCACGGCCAGGCCCACCACAAAGGTCAAGGAGTATAAAAAGGCCTGCTTCTTGTTGCCCCCGGCGTAACCTCCCACAAAGCCGATGACCAGGGGGATGCTGGCCAGGATGCAGGGACTGGCGGTGGCGATCACCCCGCCCAGATAAGAGGCCCCGTATGCCAGAACGGGGCGGGTCTGCATAACCTGGCCCAAAGATTCACTCCAGCCCATGAAAAATCTCCTTATTTGCTGATAAATTTCAAGTCCTTCAGCTTCTGGATGACTTCTTCCTTGGTTAAAGGGCCGATATGCCGATCCACTTCCTTGCCCGAGGCGTCCAGGAAGACCTGGGTGGGGATGAGCATGATCTTGTATTGCTGAAACAGGTCTTTTTCCTTATCCGCATAAACCATGCGAAATTCCATCTGATCGCTATAGGCAGGTTTTAATTCCGCCATCACCTTTTCCATCTCCTTGCAGGAGAAGCAATATCCGGCCCCGAATTCGTAGAGCGCAGGCTTGGCCTTGGCGGGGGATGAACCCTGGGACCAGGCGGGCAGCGCCTGGAAAATCAGGAAAAATACCACCAACAGAAGAAACGGTTTTACCACCCGGCAACGCATTGATTTCATGTTTTGTCCTTTGATAAATGAGATTTTCTTAAAACCATGATTCTTAAATATCTTGCGTCTTGCTTTGCGTCTTTGCGTCTTTGCGTGAAACCTGTCTTTTTTGCAGAGGCGGACCATGGATTCGTTACGTACGCTTCTCCGGCGGGATCAAGAGCACCGGGCACGACGCCAGCCGGGAGACATTATGGGCCACACTGCCCAGGAACAGTTCCTGGATGAAGCCTTTCCCCTGGGTGCCCATGACGATCAGGGAGATGTCCT
>DYJG01000757.1 GCA_020723225.1 Desulfobacca acetoxidans
CCTTTCTGGAGCAGACCTGCTGCAAGGCCGGCCTGCCGCCCCAGGCCTGGAAGGAACCGGATACCCGGATATTTACTTTCACTGCGGATATTTTCTCGGATCATCCCGGGCCGGAGAAAGCCCGGAAGTAGGAGCCCCCATTTCCATGACCGTCAATTCTGAACCCCAACCGGAACGCCGCCTCCCCATCCCTCTGCCCCCGGAGACCCCGAGTCCCGAACCCGGCGGCTTAAAGGGGCTGTTGCGCCAGCGCTTCCTGCTGGTGGCCCTGATCATCCTCGTCTTTTTGGGTTTTATGTTTTTCCGGGGCACTTATCAGAGGCTTTATACTGAAGAGGCACAGGAAGCGGCCAAGGAAGAAAAGCATGAGGCCCCTCCCAAGGCGGCCGTCCCGATTCCGCACCCGGCCCCGGCCAAGGAAGCGGCCAAGGAAGTGGTCCCCGAGGCCCCGGCCAAAGCTCTCCCTCCCCCTCCAGTGATCACCCCGGCGAAGGTGGAGCCGGTGAAAGGGGAGAAATTTACCCGGGCCCTGATCAAAATCATGGACGACCAGGTGAATAAGACCACTTTCGGCTGGCGTCCCAATTCCATTCTCTTCGGAAAATTCGGACTCACCGACAACGTCAATAACATCCAACTGGGCGTTCTGGAAGTGGCCCGCCGCACCATCGTGGTCCTCAACGAACACATGACCCGGTTCGCCATCACCGAGGCCTACAACCCCAACATCAACGAGGCCATGAATTTCTTCATGGTGAGCCCCGATAAGTACTGGTTTCCCTCGGCGTCCGGCAAATACCGGGAAGCCATGGGAGACCTGGAGATCTACATCGACTCTCTGCGCAAAGGCCGGGCCCGCTTCTACACCCGGGTGGACAACCTCATCGCCTTGGTCGCCACTTATAAAGACATATTAGGTTCCAGCTACCATAATCTCATCAAAGACACGGAAGCCGACGGGTCCGGGATTTCCTGGTGGATGGTGGACGACTACTTCTATTTTGCCCAGGGTCTCGCCGAGGGCATGTCCTACATGCTGGAGGCCGTAAAAGAGGAATTCCACCTGGAGCTGCAGAAAAAGGGGTCGCATAAGCTCCTGGAAGACGCCATCCACGCCCTGCACGAGGCCTCCCACCTCTCCCCCTGGGTGGTGACCAACGGCGGCAAAGGCGGCAT